>JAYEPB010000110.1:0-9781 GCA_034723595.1 Nanobdellota archaeon | reverse complement strand
GATACGTCAGAGAACACGATGCCGGCGCCTGATGATGGTGATTCCCGGACTGAAACTGAAGAGCGGACTCCAGCGGCTGAAAAATCAGCGAAAGTACGTTTGGACAGCCGGCGTACATTTTTATTCACCCATAATTCTCATAGTAGTCAGACCTAACTGAGCACAAGCCTTGGTAAGCAAATGTTGATGAACAAAGTTCATTAACAAGTTAGAGATCTTTGCTCTCCAACTGCTTACTAAGGACTTAGAAAACTTTGTTTTCCAAGTCATCTTCAAATCTCTGGTTGTGTTTTTAGAAGGCTCTGTGTCCCCGCAACTGGTTATGCTCAGTTGACACGTAAGGTGGAGCATGAAGCTCCACTTCGCGGCTTTGAATCATTAAGTAAGATGGCCGCGATGTGTGACCTTTGTGTCGCACTACCTTTGGTCAAACTTTGTTAAAGTTTGTGGAGCGACCCCTCGCGACGAGCAGGCTGTATTAATTGAAGGAGATTTGACCTGATGATGCTGGTGCTCCTTGAACAGCAGACTTAGTACATACGATTTAGGGTGTTGATTTTAAAAAATCAAGCGCTAGTGCATACCTAAGATCAGTAATTGTAAAATGAGTGTTTAGAGGAAATTGTTATGAGAACTTATAAAGAACATAAATATTAAAAATTCAAACCAAAACTATTTAAACCTTAAAGTTCCAGATAGCATTAAAATGGGAGAACTAAGAAAAGACTATATTCTTAACAGATGGGTAATCATAGCATCAGAGAGAATGAAAAGACCGCATGAGTTTAAGATTAAAGATACAGCTAAACAAAAGGGAGTGTGCTACTTCTGCCCAGGAAATGAAGATAAAACACCTAAAGAGATATATAGGCTGTCTGATAAGAAAGGGAATTGGAAAATCAGGGTATTTCCAAACAAATTTCCAGCAGAGACATTAGAAGGTCAGTATGACATCCATACTCACAACAAATATTTTACTTTTTCATCATCTTATGGGGATCATGAGATTATAGCTGAGACACCAGACCATGACAAGCAGCTGTGGGATCTATCACAGAGCCAAGTGGTGGATTTGCTAAAGGTGTATCAGTTGAGGATAACAGAACTTGAGAAGATTCCTCATGTGAAATATGCGACAGTATTCAAAAACCATGGCAAGAAAGCAGGCACTTCTCTTGTGCATTCGCATTCCCAGATAATCGCTTCAAATATAGTCAATCAAAATGTTGCTGCAGAGGTGGAAGCAGCAGAGAGATATTATGACTCATGCCCTTATTGCGAAATAGTTTCGATAGAGAAAACCAGTGATAGGAGATGTTTTGAGAATGACTCTTTTGCAGCGTTCTGCCCTTATGCTGCGCAGTTCAATTTTGAGGTGTGGATTTTTCCAAAGAAGCATATATGCAGGCTGTCAGAACTTGATAACAAAGAATATAAGGATCTTGCAGAGATTATGCTGAAGATTTTGAGGAAACTTAAAGAGCTTAATGTCTCTTATAATTATTTTCTCCATTATTCTCCAGCTGGTGAAAATCTGCATTTCCATATTGAGGTTGCGCCAAGAATTTCAATAAGGGCAGGTTTTGAATTCTCATCAGATATAGTCATAACTATTGTGTCTCCAGAGGATGCTGCAAAGTTTTATAGAGGAGAAACTTAAAAGAGCAAATGAGAATTGTCCATAAATCAGCAAATAAGGCAATAGAAACAAATATCAGAGATTCTACAGGATTCATGATTACCAATGGGAAAGGCAGTTATTTTTCTGATGGCATAAAGAGCAGATACAGCGGATTTTTTTGTTATACCGGCGGAGAGATGTATAGAATTCTTGATTCAATTGACTGCTTTGAAGCAAGTAAGATAGCGTATAACCAGTGGAATGTTGATTACGCTGGAAAATCAAATCAAAAGCGAGTCTTCATGCCTAATGGATATGATGTTTTAGTTTGCTTATTGAAAAAAGCAGAAAAAACAAGCTTAAGATTTGATATCAGGAGATCATATGATCTGAGGAAATGGGGCAAGAAGTACAACATATATGAAGAAAATTACAAAGAGGAAGATTACATTATTGTTGATTTCACTAAAAACACAGATCAGAGAGAAGATGATTCACAGGGTAAGACAGAAGATAAGTTCTATGTTGCAATATGTGGAAAGGATATGAAATACAAGCTTCCTGACAAATGGCTAAAAGGACAATATGATTTTGACAAGAAGCGAGAATCACTGCCTGCAGAATGGTATGTGTATGATGGAATTGACTTATTATCAAAAGAGATCATCATATCAGCTGCAAAAGAAAAACAGGAAGCTATTGATAATGCCAGACATGTGAAGCAGAATCTTAAATCTATAATCAAGAAAGAGAAAGATAAGGTGAAACATATATTTGCGAGAAAAGGTGTGGGAAAGGAGATTGAGCAGGCATATCATCTTGCTACACAAAGCATAAAAACGCTCTGCATAAAAAATAAGGACAAGCAAAAGCAAGGCATATTTGCAGGGCTGCCATGGTTTTTCCAGTCCTGGACAAGAGATGAGGCTATCTGCCTAAAATCATTGATGCTCTTGAAAGAATATAAATTCTGCAATGAGATACTTGAAAAGCAGTTGAGGGAGATAGGAGATAACGGCAGGATGCCTAACAGAATTCCTTCAACAGAACTGGGTTCAGCAGATGGAACTGGATGGATGTTCACAAGGTGCGCAGATTTAAGGGATATTATTGAAAAAAGCAAAGACAGAGTTCTTAGGAAGAAATATTTCAGCAATTTTTTCAAAGGTTATGCAAAGAGCCAGATAGAGAAGTCAATCACAAGGCTTTGCGAAGCAGACAGCAAGGCAGGCAGCGGCTTTGCAATCAATGGGCCTCAAGAGACATGGATGGATACAGTATGGGAAAATGATGATCGCTCAGGCGCAAGAATAGAGATTCAGGCATTGCGCCTTTCTATGTACAAGATTGCTTATGAACTCAGCGGCAAAGAGAAATTCAGGGAACTTGAAAAAAGGCTTAAAGAAAAAGTAAGAGAGCATTTCTGGAATGGCAACTATCTTGCAGACGGGCTTGATGACTGGACAATCAGACCAAATGTGTTTATAGCAGCATACATATACCCTGAACTGCTGTCAAATAATGAATGGAAAAAATGCTTTAATGCAGTGATTCCAAAATTATGGCTTTCATGGGGTGGGATTTCCACAATAGATAAGAATAATCCACTTTTCTGTGAGAAGTATAGCGGAGAGATACCTAAGAGTTATCACAGGGGAGACTCATGGTTCTGGATTAATAACCTTGCAGCAATTGTTATGGCCAGGGTTGATAAGAAGGGATTTAAGAGATATATTGATAAGATTCTTGATGCCAGCGTAAGAGATATTTTGTATAAGGGATTCATAGGACACCACAGCGAACTTAGCAGCGCATCAAAGCAGAAGGCAGAAGGCTGCTTATGCCAGGCATGGAGCAGTGCTATGTTTGTGGAGTTGGTGCATGAATTGTATCAAGGATAAAATGTCTTAACAGCCTGATGATAATGATTAATTGTAGTGTATAAACGAACAGTTTAAATAAATGTAGTGAATATATTAAAACATGAATCATGAAATGCATCTACTTGAGGAGCCGTTTGAATTAATCAAATCAGGTAAAAAAGTAATTGAAGTGAGATTATTTGATGAAAAGAGACAGAAGGTAAGAATAGGTGATGAAATAAGATTTATAAAATCACAAGATAACAATGAGACAATAAAAGTCAGAGTAATAGGAATTTCAAGATTTAACAATTTTTTTGATTTGTACTCTTCTTTTGATAAATCCCAATTTGGATCTCCTGAACATTATACTGTTGAAGATCAAGTTAAAGATACAAGGAAAACATATCCTGAAGAAAAAGAAAAGAGGTTTGGGGTTTTAGGGATACATATAAAAAAGATTTGCTGAGCAAATCTTTTTTTACTAAAACAACTTCCTAGCAAACCGCCACAACCCAGGCTCCTGCATAGCAAGCTTCATGAAGAGGCTTGAAGGATTATCCCTGTCAATCTCCTCAAGAACTTTCCTGTTCTTTGGTCTTGAGAATATTTCTATCATCCTATTCCAGTCTTTATATGAAAATCTATCCATCACTCTTCTTGCAGCAAGATGCAGCCATAAGTCCCTGCCAAGTTCTTTTTTCCATTCTTTTTCATAATCCCTGTTATGGATAATAGAATCAGCAAGACACTTGGCAGCAATCAAAGCTGGGACTATTCCTCCGCCAGTTGTCGCTTTGACCTGCGCAGCAGCATCTCCAACAAGATATACTCTTCTGTTTCTGGATATTGAACATGTTCTCAGCTTATTACTATATATAGGCACTACTCCCCCCTGTTTCTCGATTATGTGCTTATCCTTTACCCCTTTGAGCTTCAAAAGCTTCTTAAAACTGGCAACAGTATTATGTTTGCCAAGCACGCCAATCCTTACTCTGCCTTCATTCTCAGGAACAACCCACCCAAATGTGTTGATATAAGGATAGAATTCTACTGCATTGTCATTCTTCATATATGCGACTGCCTGAACACCTGTAAGGAGTTCCCTAGAGCCGAAGATGCCAGCAGATTTTGCAACTGGGCTTTGAGGGCCGTCAGCACCTATTACAATACTACTTGCTATTGATACTAACTTCTGAGTTTGCTTGTTCTTTATCCTAAGTTTATCTCCTGAAAAACCAAGAAATCTTGAATTCAGCGCAAGCCTTGCTCCTGCTGCCTCTGCCTTATCGCAAAGATAATTATCAAATGCCCATCTATCTATTATGAGGTTTGGCTTTGCCATCTTAATCTCAATATTCTTTCCAGCTGGGGAATATATCCTTGCATATCTTATCTCATTTACAATAAACTCTGGAGAGGGTTTCACAAGCTTATTTAAGGCTGATGTCACTATGCCTGTGCACTGCACTGGCTCTCCAACAGAACCATGCTCCTCATAGATTGTGACATCTTTTCCTGCTTTTGCAAGAAGATATGCTGCTGCTGAACCTGCAGGACCTGCTCCAATTATTGAAATCATAATTATAGGAATGGCTTTTAGTTTATAAAGGTGGCAGAAATTGGGCAAAAATCATGCAAATTTGCGAAAGGTTTAAATAGTAGTGGTAATTACCCCTAGATAGTTAAAGAAATACGCCACTTTCGAATGCTAACAAGTTCGAAACTTTTAAATACTTGTGGTGAATATCATGAAAAATGAGTTAATGTTCCTTCATGAGAACAAAAACAAAACCTAAGGGGGTAATAAATAAAATGAAAGGAAAAATATTCGGAATTTTAGCAGTGTTTTTGATAGGGCTCCTATCACTGACAGCAGTTCATGCAGCAGATTATAATACCGCAGCATTTGAGAATATTGAATTTGACGGCAAAGATCTGGATGTAGGAATAACAAGGATGAGAAACTATGAGAGAGGAGAAACTCTTGAACTTATATTTGATATAGTTGGTGAAGAATTGACAAATGGGTCAATCGAAGAAGTAAGAGTTGAAGCTTTCATGAGGGGAGACTCACATGGAGATGATGTTGATGATATCACTGACAGATTTGATATAGATTCTGACAGAGTTTATGAAAAGACATTATATTTGACAATACCAGACAGGATGGACAGAGATACATATACTCTGACAATCTTGATTACATCAAGAGACGGAGTTCTTGCTGAAACATCATTCTATGTTTCAATTGGATCAGGCAGCGAAGACCACAAACTGACTATTAAGGATGTTATCTTTTCACCTGAAAATAGAATTGAAGCAGGACATGCTTTCCTTGCAACAGTCAAAGTAAAAAACTTTGGCACAAGGGATGAAGAGGATGTTAAGGTAAGAGTTTCAGTTCCAGATCTGGGAATTTCAGCATCAGCATTCCTTGACGAAATTGAAGCAGAGGACGAAGATGACGATGTTGTTATCAGTGAAGAACTATACCTAAGAGTTCCAAGAGACGCTCTTACTGGAGACTATGTAGTTATTGTTACAGCTGAATACGATGACCATGACGAGACCACAACAGAAGAGTACATGATACATATTCAAGGCAAGGAAACTGAAGAAGAGCCAGAAGCTGAAAAAGGAAAAATCCTAATAAGCTATATTGATGCTCAGGAACTTGTTGCTGGCGAAGCAGGAAAGATTTTTCCATTAACACTTGTAAACTATGGAGATCAGGCTAGAACAGCTGTACTTATCATAGAAGGTGTTGAAGTCTTTGGAGAAGCAAAAGTTGAACCAAGCAATGTTATCATCCTTGAAGCAGGAACAACACAGATGATTCCAGTCTATGTTACTGCAGATGCTGACGCAGTTGCTGGTGAACATGCTTTCACAATAAACATCAAAGGTCTTGGCGAAGAAGATCAGACAATTATAATGACAGCAGATGTTATAGCTGATGAAGTTGTAGAAAATGCTGGATGGGATAATGTCAAGAAAGGACTTGAAATAGCACTGATAGTACTTGTTGTACTACTAGTTTTACTAGGTCTTATCCTTGGAATCGGAAAGCTAAGAAGCAAAGATGAAGATGAAGACGATTCTGGAGATACTTACTACTAAGTGTAATTCCAGTTTTTTATTCTTTTTATTTTCTTTTTAAATAAGTATTTATTTTTTTATATAAATAAGGGGGGAGATAGATGATTAATGCAATCAGTAGAAAAGTATCTTTATTCATAATTATAGCTATTTTCCTGTTGATAACTCAAGTAACTGTTTCTTTTGCATCTGGAGATTTCAAAGCCACTTATGCTGAAACAATAGAGGTATGTTCATGCTCATCAGTTCAAAACAATTTCAAAATTCTCAACAAGGATACTGTATCTTATATCACTACATCATATTTTATCTCTACCAGCGGGGAGGCAGCAGAATTCTTTAGTCTGGCATATCCTGAATTTAAGCTGAAGAGAGGAGAAAGCATAACTAATTTTGGATATATTACTGCACCATGCAGTGCAAAAGGAAATTATGATTTATTTATAGATATCCATACAAGTTCTGGAATAAGCCAAAGGATAAAGCAGACAATATCTATTAAGAGATGCGATAATCTAGGACTTTACACACAGGATAATGATGAAACAATTGATCCCTGCGAAACTGCTGATTATTCATTTATTATAAAAAACACAGGAGATTTCACTGAGAAATACATAATTGGCGTAGACCAATTAGCACAATATGTATCTTTAAGCGCAAATCCTGTAACAATCAAAGCAGGAGAGAGCAGGCAAATATATATGTATATAAAGCCTGAGTGTAACATGATTGATGATAAAGAGATAAAAGTTACTGTAATCTCTTCTAAAAACAGATTATCTGCAGAACTGCCATTTTTCCTGAGAATCAATCCAGACTATTATAATTATGATATGTCTCTATATGATACAAGATATACTATATGCGCAGATTCAAGGACAGTTATACCAGTTACCATAAAGAACTATGCAGGCAAGGATAGTGAGATTTGGCTTGAGCTGGATGGAGAAGAATTTGCAGAATTGGAAGAAAATGAGATTATTATTGCAGGCGATTCTGAGAAGAGTGTAGATATTCTGCTTAATTCACCTGATGCAAGAGATGAGGAATATGATTTCACAATCTATGCTAAATCAAAAACAACAGGAATAATAAAATCAATTAGCTTCAAAGTTGATGTTGAATCATGCTATGGTTTTGCATTGGAGCATAAGAATTTTCGTGCAAATCATTCAAAACAAACAATTCCTGTTAATCTTAGAAGCACTGCAGAAAAAACAGCAAGATACACACTTAAACTTGATGGTCCTTCATGGCTGTCACTTGAGACACAAGAAATTAATCTTGAACCTGGCGAGGTCAAGCAAGCATTAATTATATCAGAGCCAAGTGATTCTGTAAAGGGAAAATATTATGCGATAATAAAAGCATATCCAGACACAGACAATTCAATATTCTATAAAGAAGAATTTACAATCACAATCTCTGATAAAGTAGGGTTTATGGCAGCAGTTGCTGCAATGTTCTCAAACATCTATTTCCTGTTTGCGACAATAGATATTGTATTGATAATATTAGCTGTACTATTGTTCAAGCATCTGACAAAGACAAAAGATAGAGACACAAAACAGAAGACATTGACTGAGATAGCTAAACCAGAAGAAGTTCCAAGTTCCACAACTAAAGATGTTAAAATTGTAAAATCAGCAAAGATGTCAGACAAGAAAGAGAAACAACTCAAAGCAGAAGAAAAAACTGAAAAAACACCTTATAAATATAAATCATTATTGCTTCTTCTGGGAGGGATTCTGATAGTTATATTGATAATAATATTCAGTCTATATGCATATGGAAATTTTATAGGAGAATCTGCATCCAGCCTTGGAAACATAGTATGGCAGGGAATAGTTGCTGCTGCTGCACTTCTTTTTGCATATAAATGGTACATCATCTGTATCATCTTGCTTGTGATTGCAGTCATATTGTTAATAACAACAGGTATTGGAAAGAGTATGGCTGTGTGGAAAAACAAGTATTTGTCTCAGGCAATCATAATTATAATTGCAGTGCTTGTAGTATTATCATTATTAACAGCAGGATTTTATTTTTATAGAGATAATGGATTCAGCAAAGATTGGACCGCAGGAATAAATGACTCTCTTGACAATGAGTCTCAAGTCAAAGAGATGGATATTCTCAATAATGTGTCACAAGACTATGGAACTGAAGGCTTACCAGAGGATGAGGTTATAGAAGGAGATATTGAAGGGGGAATAATTGTTGAAGAGAAAGAAAAGGAAGAAATAACTGAAGAAGAAGTAAAAGCGCTTGAAGGTCCTATATTAGAATGGGAGATGAACAATAATATGACTCTTGACTTAACCAAAATGTTCCATGACCCTGATGGGGATATGCTTAATTTTTCAGCAAACAGTACTGAACATATTGATATCTCTATTGATATGCTTACAGGGATTGCAACACTAATCCCAGAACAAAACTGGGTAGGCATCTCTGAATTGTCTTTCAGCGCAAATGATGGAAAAGGAGGGATTGCAACCAGTGGCAAGATAAACCTTGTTGTCTGGGAAAAAGATCCAAGAGGTGCGATGGATAAAATCAAATATGCTATCCCAGCAGGCATACGCACCAGTGGAAGTGTTATCAGAGATTATGGATATTATATTATAGCAGGATTTATTATTCTTTTAATATTTATAATCATAACACGCAATAATAAAGACCTCATAAGTTTTCCAGAAGAAGAATTGCCACCAGAAGAAGGAGAAGATGAGGAGAAAAAAGAGAAGGATAGCAAAAAGCCAAGAAAAAAGGGCAAGAAAAAAGCAAAAAAGAAGAACTAATTATTTCTAAAAGAAAAACCTATTTACCAAGGCAAGGAAAAATAGTGATGCAATTATTATCCCCATTATGCCAAGGCGATTAATTTCATATTCTGGCTTTCTGTCACCATATTTTTTAGCCTGCCTGACAATCAGCAATACAAATATAGTCTCAAGAGGAACAACAATTGAGCCAGTTATGTCAATCACTTTGTAGAATGCATTGTGTACATCCTTATAGATTATAGCAAAGAATAATAAAAAAGGAATTATGCAGGTCAGGGATGATGCAAGCCAGGGTTTCATCTTAAAATCAAACATGTACATCTCCTTGAGTGCCAGACCTACACCTATAAAAGAGGTAGCAAGCACAAGTATGCCGAATATGGCTCCGAATAATAGCACATTGC
>JAYEPB010000109.1:0-2250 GCA_034723595.1 Nanobdellota archaeon | reverse complement strand
ACACAATATATAAGCATCTTAATGAGCATGCCATGGCTGAATACTTCAATGTAATTGTCGGCAAGGATGACTTGCCTGTTGAAGATGGCGAGCCAATGCTCATTAAGATGCTTATATATTGTGTCATGAGTATTAGAAGATGCTATAGCAAGAGTATGACCCTTAGAATATAATCTCTTTATGATGCTGTTAATCCCATCAAATAATCTTATGTCAGCATTAGCTTTGTGACAGTTGTATTCTCTCCAGATTGTTTCCTTTTCATCCATCCAATCAAAACCAAGAAATGTGTACATATCAGGATAGACTGGCTCCCGATAGTCCTGCCTGAATCCATTAAGTGATGAGTAAGGAAAATCCTTATGCAATACACTGCATATATGCCTAAACCATTTGAACTGATCATGGAATGAATCTAATATCACTCCATCAAAATCAAAGATTATTGCAGCTGCCATATAATTATTAAAATAAAGCTGTATTTAAATAATTTAGCAGAAAGATTTAAATATCAACAAACTCCAGACCATATTAATAACCTTAAGAGGTGTAACAATATGTCAGAAGGAATTGTAGTAAAAGCCAAAATAAAAGATATAGCAGAAGGATTTAGTGTTGCAGCAGAATTCAGCGAAGCTCTCAATGAGAAAGTTTTGCAGCTTATAAAAGAAGCATGCAGGCGCGCAGAAGGAAATGGCAGAAAGACTGTCATGGCAAAGGATTTATAGGAGATTTATCCACCTAAATCCTTAACCCTTTTAATATATTTATTAAGTTTATTTTCTAATTCTGCAAGTTTTGCTTCAGGATATTTTTTATCTTTCTTAAGAATTTGAAGGGTATTATTTAACCTGACTACAGTCTTTTTAATGTCTGCAAGAAGCCCAGTTTCAGCTTTTGCTTCAGGAATCTTTGCAGGCAATTTACTCTCAGGGACTGGTTTGGGCGGCGCAAGAAGATCTGCATTTGGCTGCTCAGCAGCTATTTTCTTTTCAAGTTCCTCAAACTTCTTTAACCTTTTTTCTCTGTATTGCAGATAATCATTAAGTTTTGCTTCCATGCCAAGAATCTTTTTTTCAATTGCAATTTCTTCTGAGCTTTTTGTGCTGCGCATGAACTTCATTGTCTTTTCTGCTTCTATGACTTCAATCATAGCTTTCCTAAGATCATTTAATGCTACCTCTAGTTCCCGCTTTTGGGCAGGAGTCTTTGCAGATTTATCTTCCTCTATATCCTGGATTTGTTTTATCTTATGATTAAGCTTGCTATAAGTTTTTTCAGCATTACTTATCCTCTTATGAGCTCTTGCTAAATAATCAACTAATCTTAACTTATGATTTTCCAGGATTGCACCTACCATTCTTTATACAAAAAGTCCTTTTTTCTTTTTCTTTGGAAGAGGAATGCCTAATGGAGGAGGAGGAGCCCTTGCTCTTCTTGGAGGTGGGGTGGGAGGAAGAAAACCAATATCCTCTGAACCTGGCATAGGTCTCTGAGGTGGTGGTTGAGGAGGAGGTGGCATCTTAGGCGGCGGCATTGTGCCAGGCAGAGGTCTGCCTAATTGTTGCGGTGGCTGAGGAGGTCTTGGAACTAAAGGAGGAGCCACAGGCATTTCAGGCTCTGCAGCAACTGCAGGAAGAGGAGGCATATTTGCAGGAATTGGGGGTACATAGGGCATAGGAGTTGCCAGCTCAGGCTTTGCGCCTTTCTTTGCCATTTCATCCATCATTTCTTTCATTTCCCTGGTAAGATCATGCACAGTTATGATAGCTTCTGCTATCTTTGCATTCTGATCAAAGAGTTCATTAACATTTGAACTTACTTCATCGATTTTCTTCTTTGACTCATCAACTGTCTTTTGTTCTTCACGCATCTCGCGTGTAGCTTCCCGAAATATATCCAGAAGATCTTTTATGTTATTATTAAGTGTATCGATAGAAACAGATACTCCTTTATTCAAATATTGTTTTTTTAGAGATTCTATTTCCTTTTTCATTTCATTTATCGTATGAATAGGCATAATCTCATACTGGTTTTCATCTTCATCATAAGGCATGATATCACCACATTTTAGATATTAAATTGTATCTTAAGCTTAAAGGTATATAAAAGTTGCTATTTTGACAGTATCTCCGAAGGAGATACTAAATTATGCTAATTCAATCTAAATCGAGGTGTTTACCATAAACCAATTTGGGAGCAGCCACTTCATCCTAAAGATTCTTCTGCCTTTAAGATAATCCCTAAATT
>JAYEPB010000108.1:0-9915 GCA_034723595.1 Nanobdellota archaeon | reverse complement strand
CAATGGAGATGCTCAAAAGATGATGCCAGGCTATAATCCAGAAATAAATCTGGATACTGATCAGGCTGATTATCTTCTTGAGAATCTGTTGAAAGCTAAGAAGCCTGTAATACTTGCAGGAGGAGGAGTTATATCCTGTGATGCATCTGCTGAGCTTTATAGATTTGTAAAAAATCTGAATATCCCTACTGCGCTTACTTTTATGGGGACTGGAGCAATACCACATGATGATGGGCTTTTCCTCGGAATGCCAGGCATGCACCCAACGATTCATGCAAATTATGTGCTGAGGCATGCAGATTTTATTCTATCTATAGGAGCCAGATTTGATGACAGGGTTGTGATGAAAAGATTTGGCAAAGAAGCAAATATAGCCCATGTTGATATAGACTCTGCTGAAATCAATAAAGTCATGCGTACAGCATATCCTCTTCATGCTGATGCAAAACAGTTTCTTGAATATGCGAATAAAAAGATAGAGTTAAGAAGCGGAAATAACAGAGACTGGCATAATCAGATAAAAACATGGAAAAAACATCATGAGGAGAAATTAAATAAGAGGCATGAGATGAGGGGGGCTGTTAAAGGAACATATATAATTGAAGAGCTGTCAAAAATAACAAAAGGCAATGCTTCAATTGTTACAGGAGTAGGTCAGCATCAGATGTGGGCAGTTATGAATTATAATTTCCAACATCCAAGATCATGGGTAAGCTCAGGAGGGCTTGGAACAATGGGCTATGGCCTTCCTGCAGCAATTGGGGCTTATTTTGCAAATCCTGGAAGGCAGGTGATATTAATTGACGGAGATGGAAGTTTTCAGATGAATATGCAGGAGCTTGCGACTGTTGTAGAGAATAATATTCCATTAAAGATGTTCATATTAAACAACGGCCATCTTGGAATGGTTACACAATGGGAAAACAGGTTTTTTAATGGGTATCATGAAGAGACTCATCTTAACAGACATATACCTAATTTCACAAACCTTGATAAGGTATATCCTGGGCTTAAGACAAAAACAATTTACAGCAATGAGGAAGCAAGCATGGTAATTGAGAAAGCACTTAGTGATGATTCTCCATATCTTGTTAATGTTATGATTGGAGACCATGATGAAGTGCTGCCAATGACTCCACCTGGGAAAGGGCTTGAGGATATGTTGTTTTAAACAAAACAATTAAATATGCCTACACCCATATTTAGCTAAAATGGGCATAAGATGCAAAGGATTGAAATTAAACTGTATAAAAGAAAGAAGCAGGACAGGATTTGCTATGATTGCTCTTTTGATTATGATGGTTATAGTTTCAATACCAACCTTTGCTGAAGCAGATGATGAGGAAGAAGAGTTCTACAATAATATTGAATATGTAAGGATAAATCTTTCAATATCAACTGGCTTGCAGGTTAATGCACTCAAGCCTGTTTATGAGATAGCCTACATACGGGCAGAGATGCTTTTTTTCCCAAAAGATAGTGCAAGGCAGAAAGTTAATTCATTAGAGCCATGGCCAGATGCAGAAATAAAAGAAGACTCTCTCTTCTTCGAATGGATTGATCCACTTGCAGAAGATTTGGAGTTTGGATATAACGCAGATATTGAAGTATCAAATACTATAACAAAAATCAGGGACAAGATACATTATCCACTCAAAGAAGATTTCAGCGAGGAGATAAGAGAATATATCCTGGGTACAACACACATAGATTCGCATGACCCAGACATAGTTGCACTGGCATCAAATCTTGCAGCAGGAGAAGATGACCTATATGTTATTGTTGACAAGCTTGCGACCTGGACAAAAGACAATATTGCATATAATCTCAGCACAACTACTGCCAGCATCTCACAGAGTGCAAGCTGGACACTGGAAAACAGGCAGGGAGTATGCGATGAGCTTACTTCACTCTTTATTGCAATGGCAAGGGCACTGGGGATTCCGGCAAGGTTTATATCAGGCATAGCATACACAAACTCTGATTTGTTTGTGGATAGATGGGGTCCTCACGGCTGGGCTGAGGTTTATTTTCCAGGCAATGGATGGATTCCTTTTGACCCTACATATGGTCAGCACGGTACTCTAGATCCAAGCCATATTGCTCTAAAAAAATCAGCTGACCCTGGGGATCCGACAACAAGGTTTGAATGGCAGGCAAAAAATATAGATATCAATACACAACAACTCGAAATATCTGTGGATGAGTCTGAGAAAGGCAGGATAATGGAGCAGATGATTGGTCTGGAAGGCAGTTTTCTCAAAAAGGCTATCAAGTTTGGATCATACCAATTGTTTGAAGTCAAGGTAATAAACCTTAATGATTATTATGTTGCAACAAGCCTGCTTCTTTCTAAGCCAAAAGAAATCAGCATCATCAATAAACCTAAAACAAGTATAGTTCTGGAGCCGTATGCAAACAAGACTTTATACTGGATATTGAAAGTGGAAAGCCAACTTGAGGATTCTATGAGGTACAAGTTTCCAATCACTGTCATGAGTCCAAGAAATGAAACAATTACTGTTGAGTTCAGTTCATATCATGAATATGGAATGCTCTCATATAACAGGATAAAAACTATCCTGGAGCAGAAAAAAGAAGAGGAAGTAAAGGCATATTCTGCTGATGTCATTCTTAATTGTGATACTGACAGAGATATAATTTATTTGGGGGAAGAAGCAGAAATAATCTGTAAAGTCAAAAATGCAGGCAATATCATTCTTGAAGCTGTGGAATTATGTCTGGATGAAGACTGCCAAAGCTATGACATACCAATAAACCAGGAATATGAAGCAAGATTCATGCTAAAGAGCAAGATAATCGGTATGCAGCAAAAATCAGTAATAGCTAAAAATGCCAAATTTACAAAACTTGCGCTTGTGGATTTCTCCATCCTTGATAAGCCATCAATAGCAATAACCAATATCACAATTCCAGCAAGCATAGGATACAATGAAAATTATATATTACAGTTCACATTGGTAAAAAGTTCAATGTCAATCCCAAAAAATATATCTGTTGTACTGAATGTTGCAGGGGTTGAGAATAAATGGTATATCGAAGAGCTTGATATTGATAATCTGTTTAAGATCAACATGAACTCCAAAAATTTGGGAATTGGTGAGAACAACATAAGCATAAATGCAGAGTATCATGATGAGATTGGATCAAGATATTTTAAAGAAGAAACAGCACTTATCAATTTGGAAAATGTCAGATTGTGGGAAAGAATAATGATAATGATGTATCAGCTCAACAATAAGATAATATCATATGCAGAGAGGTGGCAAAAATAAAAGCTGAAGTCAAAAAACTCAATATAATCACAATCATAGGAAATATCTGCCTCCTGATATTCAAATTAGCTATTGGCCTAATCACCAATAGCATAGCAGTGATATCTGATGCAATAAATTCAGCAATTGATTGTTTAACATCAATCATAATCTACATATGCATGAAAGTGGCTGCAAAGCATCCTGATGAATGCCATCCATTTGGTCATCACAGAGCTGAACCGATTGCAGCAATAGTGATTTCAGTCCTTACCACCATAATAGGTGTTGAGATAATCCATAAGTCATTTTCCAGGCTATTTGACAGCCAAGCAATCCATATAAGCGTATATCTTGCTGCAGTTTATCTTGTAGTAATTCTTGTCAAGGGGTTTCTTTTTATTTATACAAAACAAGTAATTAAAATAACAAAGAGTGAAGCGTTGAAAGCGATAATTGTGGACCATAGGAATGATATGCTGGTATCAGGGTTAATTATAATCTCATTCTTCATTGCAATGGCAGGATACTCAAAGATTGACCCAATCTTAGGCATTCTGATTGGGATTTATATAATCAAGACAGGCGTGGATATAGGACTCCAGAATCTTAAATATCTTATGGGAGAATCTCCTTCTCCGCGATTGCTTGCTACTATAAAGAAAACAGCATTAGGCATAGAGGGAGTGATTGGAGTACATGATGTAAAGGCGCATTACATAGGCGTTATGCTGAATGTTGAATTGCATATAGAGGTCAATCATAAAATCAGCCTCAGAAAAGCGAATGATATTGAAAAGAGAGTGCAGAAATCTATAGAAGCTATTGATGAGATAGAGAGAGTATTTGTGCATATTGATCCTTTGTGACTAACATTAGCTTTATTTAGAATAGATATATAATAGATTTGATTGTCTTTCAGGATATTATAGTGGTGGTGAAGAATAATGGGGTTTTTTAATAATATTTTTACGTTAAATTTATAAATGGTCTTGTCTTTCCTAACAGTTATGCACCGGTAGTCTAATGGCTAGGAGTTCTATATGCAATATGCATTAGAGCTAGCAAATAGAGGCCTTCCATATGGTTGGGACCTGAGGTCTCACACGAAGTGAGCCTTTGATCCGGGAAATGCTTTAGGGCCTAGCATTCGGATATTCAAATCCCGGCCGGTGCATTTAGGTCCTTTTTAATTTTCTTAGGCTTGATAACTTGGATGAATCTTTTAGAGATATTCTCATTAACCATAAAATATTCCATATTCCCACAAAATCTAACATATTCCCAATAGGGAATGATGGGAATAAAGAGAGTTTAGAAGGAATGCATAGAAACCATTATTAAGGACTATATCAATTACATAGGATTATGACAGAGAATATAGAACAAGACAGCCAGAAAAAGAGCAAAGATTGCATTCTTGTGTTCTGCGCGCATAATGATGATAATATAGTAGGAGCAGGAGGGACAATCGTGAAATATGCAAAAGAGGGCAAAAGAGTAGTCACAATTATATTCTCATACGGTGAGATGTCGCATCCGCACCTAAGAGAAAAACTGGTAATCGAAACAAGGGTGAAGGAGTCTCACAAGGCGCAGGCAATCCTTGGAGAAGATGAAGTGATATATCTCGGACTTAAGGAAGGCAATTTCATGAATAGCGCAAGAGATAAGAAGATTGCCTCTAAGATTGAAAAAATTATTAAGGAAAGTAATCCATCTAAGATATTTGTGCATTCGATTGATGACCCACACCCTGATCATCAGGCTGTATATGATATACTCAATTCCATCCTGGATGAGATAAAATACAAGGGTGATGTGTACTCATTTGATGTATGGACCTTAGTCAATATCAGAAAAAGGGATGCGCCGAAACTTGTCGTTGATGTTACAGATACATTCGCAATAAAAACAAAGGCATTCAAAGTGCATAAGAGCCAGAAAGTGGCAAGAGTATTATTAACATGGAGCATGTACCTCAAAGCAATCCTTAATGGAATAAACAATGGTGTAAAATATGCTGAGGTATTTTACAAGATTAGGTAATTGTGAGGATTATAATGAAAAAAAAGCTATTGATTGCAACTGACAGTTTTATTCCAAGATGGGATGGCATTGCGCAGTTTCTTTCAGAGATAATCCCAAGGCTGGCTGAAGATTATAGTATTACAGTAATTGCACCAGATTTCAAGGGAGAGCAAAATCATATAGCAAATGTAAGGATAGTAAGAATTCCCTTGTCAATGTGGGATTTTGGGGACTATACTTTAGCTAAGCTGAAGAGGAAAAAGATAAGAGAGCTTGTCAAAGATAGTGATATTGTTTGGGTGCAGAGCATTGGCCCAATAGGAGGAACTGCACTGTATTATGCAAAAAAGGCAGCAATCCCCTCAGCATATTTTGTAAACTCAATAGAGTGGGAACTTGTATCTATGAGCATATCAAGACCTTATCTTTCTTTTATCATCACTCAACTGGTCAAAGTTGCTGCCAAATGGCTGTACAAAAAAGCGAACCTTATCATCACACCTTCGCAAGAGGTAGCAAGGATATTTGACAATGAATGCATAACCACTCCAAAAAAGGTTGTCTACCTTGGAACAGATACATCAAAGTTCAGGCCACCTGAGAATAAGGATGAAGCCAAAAAAAGCGTAGGGATAGATCCAGAATATACAGTGATTGGATATCATGGAAGGATTGCAAGAGAAAAAAACCTGATGACATTATATTATGCTTTCCTTAAGCTGCAAAAAAAGCATCCAAAAACAAAACTTCTTATTGTTGGCTCTGGCATCCAAAAAATGGAAGCATTATTCAGATCATCTGTTGGCATCAAGCATATAAGATCAAAAGATAATGTTCTCCCATATCTTCAGGCAATGGATATCTATGTCCTGCCTTCACTTACAGAGACCACATCATTATCTACATTAGAGGCTATGAGCTGCGGTTGCGCTGTGATTTCTACAAAGGTAGGTCTGGTAAAGAGGTATATAAAAGATAAAGTCAATGGCTCATTCTTTCCAATGGGAAATGCAAGCGCATTGAAAGTCAAACTCAATTGGCTGGTTGAGAATCCTGGCATCAGAGCAAAACTTGGCAGAAATGCGAGAGAGACAGTTAAAGCAAAATTCAACTGGGAAAGAACTGAGATAGGGATAAGGAAAGCTCTTGAAGAATTGTAAAATGAAGATATTTGAGAAGATAAAACTGATAGATTTGGGAATATTAATTGGCAATACTCTGGTTATATGCGACCTGCACATTGGAGTAGAGGAAGCTATGGCAAAGCAGGGCATGCTGCTGCCAAAGTTCAATTTCAAAGATTTGATTAAAAGGATGGAGGAGATATTTTTGCTTTCTGATGTGAAGAGGTTTGAAAGGATTATTATAAATGGCGATCTCAAGCATGAGTTCGGAAGCATATCAGATGAAGAATGGAGACATTCGCTGAAATTCATTGATTTCATGTCAAGGCATGCTGATGAAGTTATTCTGATTAAGGGAAATCATGACAAGATTCTTGGGCCTATAGCAGGCAAAAGGAATCTGCATGTTGTTGATGAATACATGATTAATGATATCCTTATATTGCATGGCGACAAGCTGCCTGCCAGTATGAAGGGAATAAAGACTATAATAATAGGCCATGAGCATCCTGCAATCACTATTACGGAAGGGGCTAAATCAGAAAAGTTTAAATGCTATCTTGTTGGGAAATATAAGGGAAAGGATCTGATTGTTCAGCCTTCAATGAAGCTTATTTCTGAAGGTGTTGATGTGAGGTGTGGTGATTTGCTCAGCCCATTTTTGAAAAGAGATATAAGTGATTTTAGGGTTATTGTTGTTGGAGACAGGCTTTATGATTTTGGAAAGTTGGGGGGTTGTGATTGTTTTGGATGAGTTTATTATAGAGTAGAGTTTAACCTGGTGGGCAATGATTCTCAGATAACTAAGGTTATTTTATCATAAAAAAGCAAAATAAGGCAGAGAATATGAGGAAAAAAAGATAATCTTTTGCATCAATATAATCTTTCGATTATATCATACTTTGTTATGACTCCGCTGAGCTTGCCGCTTTTTGAGACCAACACCATGGGGAAGAATGTGAGAAGCTTTGATACTGCTTCTGCGCTTGTTGTTTCAGCTACAACTGGGGGTGAATCCTGCATTATTGCGGAGAGATTCATTTTTTTCTTGTTCATCACAGCATGGAGAATATTTGATTCTGATACAAGACCAATAGATTTGTTGTCATCAATGATTGGAATTTGGGATATATTATGCTTTTTAATGAGCATTATTGCAGTCTTTATGTCTGCATCAGGCCTGAGAGAGATGATTTGCTGGTGAGTTATGTCTTTTGCTTTCAATTCGTTCTTTTCTGATATTGTATCGAGAGTGTCGAATATTTTTTTTGCATTTGAATAAGCAGGGTCTATGTTCCCTGCTTCTATCTTAGCTATAAGGCTTTGCGATACACCTGAATGCGCTGCAAGATCTGCCTGAGTCATGCCAAGTTTTTTTCTTATTCTTTTGATGTCTTTGATTTCCATATTTTAAAGAATAATTGAATGGAGTTTATATTCTTTTGGGAATAACAATCCAAAACATTTTTAAGTTATACATGATTAAAAAAAGAGAGATTTGGGGTGATTACAATAAACAATGAAATCAAGAAGCTCAATGAGCAGGCAAAGATTTATTCAGATAAGATTGAGAGATTATTTGATGAGATTAAGAGAGTTATTGTTGGTCAGGATGAGATAATAAGGAAGCTTGTACTAAGTATCATAGCAGATGGTCATGTCCTGCTTGAGGGTGTGCCAGGGCTTGCAAAGACAATGATGATAAAAACGCTTTCTGATGCGATCAAGACAGATTTTCAGAGGATACAGTTTACCCCTGATCTTCTTCCGGCAGATATAATAGGAACAAAAATATTCAATATGAATAATAATTCATTCTCTACAAAAAAAGGACCTATATTCAGCAATTTCATACTTGCAGATGAGATTAACAGGGCTCCGCCAAAATGCCAGTCAGCGCTTCTTGAATCTATGGAGGAAAGGCAGGTAACAATAGGAGAAGATACATTTCTGATGGCAAAGCCATTCCATGTTCTTGCAACAATGAATCCTCTTGAGAATGAAGGAGTATATACACTACCTGAAGCGCAGGTTGACAGATTCATGTTCAAGCTTATAATAAAATACCCATCAAAAGATGAGGAAAAAGAGATAATGAACAGGCAGACTAATGGGATTAGCCAGCAAATCAATGAAGTCCTAAAATCATCTGATATTATAGATATGCAGAAGTTCTGTCAGAAGGTATATGCAGATGAAAAGATACATGATTATATTGCTGACATAGTAGATGCTACAAGAAATCCAGCAGATATAGGTGTCAATGGGTTTATAGCTTATGGGGCATCTCCAAGAGCATCTATCTGGCTTGTGCTTGCAGCTAAAGCAAATGCTCTTGTCAATGGAAGAGGATATGCCATACCAGAAGATGTGCAGGAAGTTGCGCATGATGTGCTAAGGCACAGGATAATACTCACATACGAAGCTGAAGCAGAAGAGATAACAAGCGAAGATATAATAGATAAGATTATGAAAAATGTGAAAGTTCCTTAAAAAGTTTCCGCAGGAAACTTTTTATTGATGGTGCAGGGGATTTGTGTGCAAGAGAAGAAGATGATTGTCAAAAAGTGGTGAAAAGGGGTTAGGCTATATCTGATTTGAAAAAGAGAAGAAAAAAAGAGGGATATTGATTGGAAGATAGAGATGTACTCAAAAATATCAAAAAGATAGAGATAAAAACAAGATACCTTGTAGAGGGGTTGCTGCAGGGAGCTTATCATTCTATATTCAAAGGAAGAGGGATAGAGTTTTCTGAAGTAAGGGAATATGCTATAGGCGATGATGTTAGAACCATTGACTGGAATGTAACTGCAAGAATGAATCATCCCTATATCAAAGAGTTTATTGAAGAAAGGGATTTGACTATATATATAATTTTTGATGTATCAGGCTCTGGTGAATTTGGCTCATCAAAAAGCAAGAAAGAATCTGCTATTGAGCTATGCGCATCACTTATGTTTGCTGCACTCAGGAATAATGATAAGGTAGGGATTGCGCTTTTCACAGATAAAGTAGAAAGATTTATTTATCCAAGAAAAGGAAGAAAGCATGTCCTTAAGCTGATTAGGGAGATGGTATATTTCAAGCCAGAAAACAAGAGAACTGATATAAAAAACACGCTTGATTATATGTCTAAGGTAATTAAGAAAAGAAGCATAATCTTCATTGTATCAGATTTTATATCAGAGGATTTTTCAAAACCTCTTAAACTGCTTAAGAACAAACATGATATCATTGCAATAAACATGTATGACATAAGAGAGGTTCAGCTGCCTGATGTGGGATATATTGAGCTTGAAGATGAAGAGACTGGGGAGCAGATACTGGTGGATACCAGTGATCCTGAATTTAGGGCTGAATATGCAAAGCTTGCAGATGAAAGAACAGAAGAACTGCACCAGTCCATGAAAAAGATGAAAATTGATATGATTGGGATAAAAAGCGGAGAGCAATTTGATGTTCCTTTAAGAAAATTCTTTATCCAA
>JAYEPB010000107.1:0-9933 GCA_034723595.1 Nanobdellota archaeon | reverse complement strand
AGATCTTCCTTATCAAAAGGTTTCATTATATAGTCCATAGCACCTGCTTTCAGCAAAACCTTTTTTCTCTCTTCTGATACTGGCATAACGCTAAGAAAAGCGACTTTCTTCTCTGGCGTATCCTTGTGCAGTTTCTGGAATATATCCCATCCGCTCATGTCAGGAAGCATGATGTCCAGCAGTATCAGGTTAAAATCCTCTTCTGCAATAAGCTTTAGCGCTTCTTTTCCATTTGTTGCTCCCCTGACATGATATCCTTGTGTCTCCAGAAGCACTTTCACAGCCATAAGGGTGTCTTCATCGTCTTCAACATATAATATTTTTTTCATTTTATATCACCTGTTTTTATTTTATTTTCATTTCCTGCATTTAATTGGCAAGCTAAAAGAGACTGTTGTCCCTTTACCAAATTCAGCATCTATACTTATATCTCCATGAAGCAATTTGATTATCCCCTTACAGATTGCAAGACCAAGACCAGTGCCTCCGTATTTCCTGCTCAAGCCCGAATCAACCTGGAAAAATTTCTCAAATACATGCTGGAGATTATCTTTGTTTATGCCTATTCCTGTATCCTTAACAGCAACAATAATATACTTGCCTTTGCATTTTACGCTTATTGTTATAGACCCCCCAGAGGGAGTAAATTTAATGGAATTATCTAGGAGGTTAGAGAGCACCTGCTCAATGCGCGTGGGATCTGTATTAATCAAAGGGATACGCCCACCCTCAACTAAGATTTTTAAATCTTTTGCTTTGGGATCTTTGGACTTATCATTAGCAATACGATTAATCAATTTATAGATATTTATTTTCTCATAGATCAATCTAATCCTGCCTGTCGCAAGCCTGGTTATGTCAAGGAGATCATCTATCAGCATTTGAAGCCGATTAAGATTTCTTTTTATCATTCGCGAACTGTTCATCTGCTTGCTGGTTAGCTTGCCAAAATCACCATCAATAAGCATATCTATATATGTTTTCATAGGAGTGATAGGAGTTTTCAGTTCATGCGAGACAATAGACAGGAATTCATCCTTGGCCTTATCAAGAGACTTAAGTTCGATGTTGGCTGCCCCCATATCTTCCATTATATTGAGCAGGGCTTTCCTTGAGGTCTGGATGCGCTTCAGATTCTTTTCAAGCTTATCTCTTGAAACCTGAATCTCTTTTTTTGATGATCCCAGCTCTTGAGTCTTTGAAGTTATCTCTTTCTCCCTTTCTTTGATATTCACAATCATAGTATTAAATACTTTTGCAAATTCCTGAATTTCATCATTGGTCCTGATATTAGCCTGGACATTAAAATTTCCTGCTGCTACCTTATTTGCGCAAAGCACAAGATCTTTTATAGGAGCAGTGAACTTTCTTGCAAGTATAATTGAAGAAAAAAGCGAGAATACGATTATAAGCCCAATCACTATCATTGTGACTTTTTGAATATGAACGAGTGGAATCAAAGCACTATCATATTCCTGACCTAATATGATAGTATATCCCCTGCTGCCATCTCCGGGATTAAATTTATAATAACCTGCAACAATATCATTCTCTACTATCACTGACCCTGATTCACCTGACAAAACCTCTTCAGAAGCAAGTGGATAATCTTTTTTTAGGCTATATCCAGTATTAAGGTCATTGGGTCCGCCAAATCGTTTTGATTCATTTGGGTGATAGATATAATATCCATCCTTATCAACAATCATAGTTACAGCTCCAGGTTTCATATTATGATAAGATAGTTGTTTATAAGAAATTAGGTCTAATATTTTTCCAGCATTAAAATTCAATACAGCCATGCCGCGATGATTTTTCTCATTATCAAAAACACAGGAAGAATATCTTAAAGTAAGAACATGAGGCTCCTTTACCCCGCCATAGAGGCGTTCAAGATCCATTTTGGATATATAAGGATGTAACCTGCCGCATCCTATGGCTTCTTTAAAGAAATAAGCATAAGACTTATTATGGAGTTCATAATCCTCAGCTATCCTGGCTTCAGAATCTAAGGCCTTGATTGCTATAACTTCCATGCCTTGCTTATCAATAAATCTTACCTGATTAAACATTGGATGAGACTTAGTATATTCTAAGAAGTTACGCGTTGCTTCAGCAAGTTCAAACTCAGCGATTTCAGTCTGATTAAGGTCACTGGCAATAAAATATTTCTTGAGATGCGCATTCTCACCAAGGTAACTGATAATCTCCTCATCAATACTTAATGAAGTCTCAACAGCCTCTGCCACGAAAAGAGAGTTTTCCTCAAAATCAAGCTTAAGATTATCCAGCACCTGCTGCTTAGCAACATTTAGACCATATAAGGAAATCAGGATGATAGGGATAAGTGTAGCAATAAAAAATACCAGCACAATCCTGTTGCTAAATTTGCTCAATAATCTCATTATACCCCTTTACTAAATCTTTACTAAATCTTTACATATTTTAATGTTGCGTTTTTTGAATCGATTCTTTCTTTTTCAGCTTTAGCTTTAATAATACCCATATTATAAATCCCAGAATCATCACAAAAAGCATGATTGATATCCATGTGGTCTCCAGCTTTACAATCTGCTGCTCTTGCACGCCTGCTGCAAGCGTAAGAGTTGAAACTAAAATAAATATGCATATCACGGTTATATATTCGATTGTCTTAATCATAGTCAAAGTTATTTCTTTTTTATTAATAAAACTAAGGTTTAATTTATAAATAAAAATGTTTATTTGTTATAATATTTCTTCTTATTTCTCCATATAAACCACCCAAGAGACAAGAACAGGAGCAAAGCCTCAAACAGAGTAAATCCAAGCGGAACAAGGAGCGAAGACTTTTCAACAGGAGGCACACCAGGAACACCTATTGCTACACCTTCTTCCACTTCTTTTTCAACAACAACCTCTACTGGCATTTCCTCTTCAATCTCTTTAGGGGAGACTTCCTTTTCCACAAGAGGCCATTTCTTCACTGGGATATATATTGGCTTTTGTTCTGCAGGGATAATCTTGTATGTGATATATGGAATATTAACTCCGCCAACTGCAGTAATCTCTTCAGACACATCAAATGATGTTGATGCTGTATTGCTGTTTCCATTTGAGTCATTAGCGAATATTGTTACAGCATATGTGCCTGTTACAGTAAGATTGTCAGGGCTGAATGTGAAATCTTCTGACTGGTTGGTCAATTGCTGCAATAATGTGCCATTTGGATATTTGACATTTGCTATAACTGAATCAAGGAAGTAATCAGATGCATTGAAGTCAATTGTGACGCTTTCATTTTCGAATAAGAGTACAGTGTCATTTATTGATATGTTGATCTCTGGAGCAGTTGTGTCCTGAACAGTGACATTGATTACTGAAGAGTTTATGTTGTTTGATGTGTCATTAACAGAGATGTTTAAAGTATATGTAATTAAGTTCAGTTTCGTGTTGTTTGTTATCAGTCCGCTTGCAGAGTTTATGGTGAAGTTCATATTGTCGTCGATGAAGTACTTGTCAAGCAAGTAATCGCTGGCATTGACATCATAGCTGAATAGGGTATTATATTCTATAGTCTGGTTTGAAGGGATTTGATCCCAGGCAGGATTGGTTGTATCCTGAACTGTTATATTGATCAGTGAAGAGTTTATATTGTTTGATGTGTCATTGACAGAGATGTTTAAAGAGTATATGCCTAAGTCAAGGATAGTGTTGTTTGTTATAATGCCTGTATCTGCATTGACTGCGAAATTATTTGTGTCATTGATGAAATATTTGTCTATCTGATAATTGTCACTGGCATTTATATCGTAGCTGAATTGGGTGCTGTGTTCTATAGTCTGATTCTCAGGAAGCTGATCCCAGGTTGGATTGATCGTGTCCAGGACAGTTATTGAGGTTACTTTAGAGTTTATGTTGTTTGATGTGTCATTGACAGAGATGTTTAAGGAATATATACCTAAATCAAGGACAGTCTTGTTGGTTATTATTCCAGTTGATGGGTTGATTATGAAGTTGGATGTGTCGTCGATGAAATAATTATCTATCTGGTAATTGTCACTTGCATTGACCTGGTAGCTGAAAGATGTGCTGTATTCTATAACCTGGCTTGAAGGTGTCTGGTTCCAGGTTGGGGAGGTAGTATCACCTACATTGAAGAATGATTCTGAATTGTTTGAATTTCCGAATGTATCATTAGCAAAGACTGTGATATTATATTGACCAAGGGCTGTAAGGTTAGAAGAGTTGAAAATGAAATCACTTGCCTGGTTTGTCAACTGCTGGAGCAGTGTGCCATTAGGATAAGTTACATTTGCAATGACTTCATCAAGATTAGCATCTGAAGCATTGAAATCAATCTTTACTGATTCTATTCCATATTCTACATCAGTATCATTCACAGATATGTTTATATCAGGTTTTGAAGCATCAATGGTTATTGAATAATTATTAGCTGCAAATGCTGAATTGCTGAGATTATCATCAGCAAGGTCATAAGCAAGGCAGTTCCAGAGGTATGTTCCGTCAGGGATTGATGTCAGGGAGAATGTTGATGAGTTTGACAGGCCTGAAACTGATTCTGTTTCATTTGGAGCAAAGCTGCCGCCGATATTATGATATAAGGTGATGTTTACGATATCAACCATGTTGTCAGTTGCATTGCATGTGAAATCTACTGAATTGCTTGAAGTGTTTGTTGCATTTGGTGGTGATGATAAGATTACTGTAGGATCAATATTGTCTATTGATATTGTTCTGGTTTCTGAAGAGCCTGTATTATTGTCAGCATCAGTGCATTCAATATGCCATAAGAATGTCTCATTCTGCCTGTCTGTGAGATTTATGTAATTGATTTCATTGTTTATTATTGATGACTGG
Organism: Nanobdellota archaeon; assembly: GCA_034723595.1. Lineage (GTDB taxonomy): Archaea > Nanobdellota > Nanobdellia > Woesearchaeales > JAGLGH01 > JAGLGH01. The sequence goes on along the minus strand of JAYEPB010000107.1, from coordinate 5,073 downwards.
TTAGTGAGATTGAAAGTTGAATTCAGGTAAAGGAGGCAATCTGAGATATTATCAGATTGGTCACTGACATTGAAGCTGAATGTTATGTTTTGATTGTATGTGCCGTTTTCTGGGTCAATGAGGATTATGGTTGGTGCTGTGGTATCAGAGGTGGTAATGGTGTTGATGAATACAGCCTTAGTCAGGTAATACAATTTACTGCAGGTTAATTGTACGCTGGAGTTACCAGTTTCAGTAAACTGGATAACAGTCTCATAAGTTGAATAATTAGTTTCACTCATGTTATAAGTATCTCCATTTATGTCTACCTTACAGTAGGCTCCGGATAATGAAACATTTGTATCATCATCAGTATAATTTGCAGTGATAAGCACATAATCACCAAGCTCAATATCTGATGTATTTTCCCCACCTACAAGATTTGTAGGATGGTTATCTGCAAATATGTTTCTGGTAATATTATCAATGGTCTGATAATTTTCTTTTGAACAATTAAAAGTATGGATATGATTGCTATAAGTTGTTGTATTAAAATTATAGGAATAATTTCCATCCACATTAGGAGAATCTAAAAGCGAAACAGCAGGGTCTCCTGTTGTTATACATGAGGCATCAAGTATTGGTGTTCCATCCTCATCTGCATAATATGCCCAGATAATATAATTGTTGTTTGGCGCAGGTCCCAGATATATTGTTTCATTATCGCTTACAACAAGACTTGCTGGCTCTACATTTATCTCAACAGCAGACGAGTTTATCAGAGCTGAATAATCAATTCCATCATAAGGAGTGACTTCGCAGATCCACTGCTCACCGATGGAAGTATTCTGGTAAGGGATTGTGATAGTGGTGAATGAAGTAAGTGCGCCATCCTTGAACCATTTTATTGTGCTTAGGTCAGGATCTCCTTCTGCATCATCATATGTATAATTACAGTGCATGTTATTCAGTGTGCTTACATTTGCTCCATTATATACAGGTGTGATTGTTACATTAGTCACATTAGGAGCTGTCTGTGTCCTTGCGTAAAAAGTGATGCTATCTGCGACAACATTGTTTGATGTGTCATTAATCCACATTGTTATATTATTCCATGCTAATGATAATGCTGTGAAATTTGTGTAAAGGTTGCTGCAGTCAGAGATTGAAGTATTTGCCGCATTATTATTCAGATTGTACCAGCACTTGTCAGGATAATCCTCTGTTAATGTCCAGTTGAGAGTGAGGTTTAGGATGTAATATGTTGAGCCATTTACAGGGTATGTTATGTTAAGAACAGGATCAATACTATCCTGGACTGTAATCTGGATTACTGCGGAATTTACATTGTTTGATGTGTCATTGACAGATATATTAAGATACAGGATTCCTAGGGTAAGTGATGTTGCATTTGTTATCAATCCATTTAAAGAGTTGATTGAAAAGTTGGAGCTGTCGTTGATGAAGTATTTGTCTATCTGGTAATTGTCAGTCGCATTGACCTGGTAACTGAAAGGATTGGTGTATTGTATGATTTGGTCTGTTGGAGTCTGGTTCCATGTAGGAGGAGTTGTATCATCCACATCAAAGAAAGATGTTTCTGTATTTGGATTTCCATCAGTATCATTTGCAAATACTGTTATATCATACCTGCCAAGCACTGTAAGATTTGCAGGTCCAAATATGAAGTCAACAGACTGATTGGTTAACTGCTGTAGAAGAGTGCTATTAGGATAAGTTACATTTGCGATTATTGTGTCAATGGTTCCATTATTCGATGCATTGAAATCAATCAGTACAGATTCGATATTATATTCTATACTTGTATCATTTACATAAATAATAATCGCAGGTCCTTTTACGACCTGGAAATACGAAGTTGATATGTTTGTGTTTCCATAAGTGTCATTGGCAAAGACAGTGATGTTATATTGGCCAAGCTCAGTGAGGTTGTCAGGTCCAAATTCAAAGTCAACAGACTGGTTTGTGAGCTGCTGGAGCAGGGTGCCATTTGGATAAGTGACATTTGCAATGACTGAATCAAGATTTACATCAGAAGCATTGAAGTCTATCCTGACTGACTCTGTTCCATTCTGAACATTTGTATCATTTACTGAAATATTTATCTCTGGAGCTAAAGTATCATTGACATTAAAGTAAGATGTTGATGTATTAGTATTTCCAGATGTGTCATTAGCAAAGACTGTGATATTGTACCTGCCGATAGATGTAAGATTAGCTGGCGCAAAGATGAAATCTGCATTCTGATCAGTCAGTTGCTGAAGCAAAGTGCCATTTGGATAAGTCACATTTGCAATGACTGAATCCAATAATCCATTTGATGCATTAAAGTCTATCAATACAGATTCTATGCTATATTCTACATCAGTATCATTGACAGAAATGTTAATTATTGGAGCAATAGTATCATTTACATAGAAGAAGGATCCTGAGGTGTTTGTATTGCCTGAAGTGTCATTTGCAAACACAGTGATGTTATATCTGCCAAGAGCAGTAAGGTTTGCTGGAACAAAGATGAAATCTGCATTCTGATCAGTCAGTTGTTGGAGAAGAGTGCCATTTGGATAAGTTACATTAGCAATGATTGAATCTAATAACCCATTTGAAGCATTGAAATCTATCTTAACAGATTCTATGCTGTATTCTACATCAGTATCATTCACAGAGATGCTGATTGTGGGGGCAATTGTATCATTTACATAGAAGAATGATTCTGAGATATTAATATTATTTGAGGTGTCATTAGCAAATACAGTAATATTATACCTGCCAAGAGTAGTAAGGTTTGCAGGCACAAAGATGAAATCTACATTCTGATCAGTCAATTGCTGGAGAAGAGTACCATTAGGGTAAGTCACATTTGCTATGACTGAATCAAGACTAATGTCATCTGAAGCATTGAAATCTATCTCGACTGATTCAAGATTATATTCAACATCTGTATCATTGACAGAGATGTTAATTATTGGATCTATTAAATCCACTAATGTTCCATTTACAAATATATTGTCAATCTGGCATATCTCATTATTAGAAGATGAATTGCATCTGAACCTTATCTTGAAATCAGCATTGTTGTCTGCATCGCTTGAAAGGTTGAATTCATAAAATGTATAATCTGTAATATCCTGTTCATTTAGCACTTCAATCCAATCTGTGCCATTGTACCAGTCAGCTGCAACATATTCGCCGCCATCCAATCTGTTAGTGTTTGCATAAAAGCTGAAAGTGATGTTAATATATGATGCAGTGCTTACATTTGTTTCAAGGATGCTTACACCATCTGTATTCTCTGCTTCAGCATTATATATTCCTGCATAAGGACTGTCACTGACTATTGCCCAATTGTTAGTTGCTCCGCCTGAAGTCCAGTTGTTTGTTGCAAATGTGCCTGTTTCAAAGTCTTCAAAGAAAGTGCCATTTCCTTCTTTAAGAGCAGGGTCGCCAGGAGTGAAGGTATAGTTTTCATAACCTGCTGATTTTATGTTGAACCATGGCCTCCAGGTGCCTGAACAAGTGTAAGTGGAAAGATTATAATCACCATCGCATTTGAAGAATATCCCATTAGCAGAGCTTACTGGCTTTTTCTCAATCACAAGAGAATCATAATTCAACAGACTAGGGTCAATAACAGTAATGGTAAGAGTTGTATTATGCCCTGCGATTATGGCATCTGTCATGTCTGAATTGTTGAAAAGACCCTTAATCCAATAATGGTTTATATTTTCATCATATATAGGAGTTACTTGCAGATCATATTTTTCAGTGCCTGAAAAGTCAAAGTCAAATGATTCATCTGAAGAATAGACAAGATGACCTGTTGAGTTGTATATGTTATATGAGGCGTTCAGGAAATTGCCTTCAACATCCACAACAGAACCATTTAAAGTATAATTATCAAATGGCAGAACCTCATAATCCCAATAGTCACCGCCATAAGAGTCAGTGCTGTACCATGTGCCAGAGGTATCATTTGCAAGACTCCTCCAGACATAGCTGCCAGGCTGAATATTAGTATAATTATAATAGAACTCCTGGCTCAGATTGCCTGTTGCTGTATCATTCTGCAATGTTCCTGTAAAATTATGCTCAAAATATACAGTATCTATAGTCAGATTCCAGCTTACATTGAACTGGTAATCTGCATCAGGGAAATAATAGACTATGCCTGATGGCTCTGTCCTGTTATCATACCACTTATATTCAAATACCTCAAAACTTGATGTTGAAGTGTTTGTGTTGCCAGATGTGTCATTGGCAACAACTGTGATGTTGTATTGACCAAGTTCTGTAAGATTGTCTGGACTAAAGACGAAATCACTTGCCTGGTTTGTTAGTTGTTGGAGAAGCGCACCACTAGGATAAGTCACATTTGCGATAACTGAGTCGAGGAATGAATCAGATGCATTGAAATCGATTGTTACAGACTCAACACCATGCAAGATAGCAGTATCATTGATAGATATATTGACAGTAGGGTTGATTGTATCATTTACATAGAAGAATGATTCTGAGATATTGATATGATTTGACGAGTCATTCGCAAACACAGCAATATTATACTGACCAACTGCTGTTAGATTTTCAGGCTGGAATGTGAAATCAACTGATTGGCTTGTGAGTTGCTGCAGAAGAGTGCCATTAGGATAAGTCACATTTGCAATGACTGAATCCAGCAGATAATCAGAAGCATTGAAATCTATCTTTACAGATTCAACTCCATATATGACTTCAGTATCATTTATTGATATGTTGAGTGTTGGGTAAATTGTGTCATTTACATAGAAGAATTCTGTTGAAGTATTTGTATTGCCTGATGTGTCATTCGCAAAGACTGTGATGTTGTACTGACCAATAACTGTCAGGTTGGCAGGCTCAAAGACGAAGTCAACTGACTGATTGGTCAGCTGCTGAAGCAGGGTCCCATTTGGATAAGTCACATTTGCAATTACTGAGTCCAATAATCCATTTGATGCATTGAAATCTATTAACACAGACTCAACACCATACTCAACATCAGTGTCATTTACAGAGATGTTGATGGTAGGGTTGATTGTATCATTCACATAGAAG
>JAYEPB010000106.1:0-2290 GCA_034723595.1 Nanobdellota archaeon | reverse complement strand
CTGAATAGAAAATCCGATGGAAATCCTGGCTGGCAATCATTATGGATGGGACAACAACAATTATATTGGATGTTAGAAGGCGTTAAGGTGTTTGATCAACTATGAGAACTTATGGGTAAAGATAAGGATTCTTGATGTTCTGGAATTATCTTCCATCCAAATCCTCACACCTGGTTTAAGATTATCTATTTCTAATTTAAGGTCATCAAATTTATTTCTTTTTCCTGTTAAAGCTGTTACTAGAATATATTCTTTAGATAAATCTATATTTTTCCCTTTTAATTGCTTGCAATAAAATTTACCCTTATTAATACTTAATATTTTTTTTTAAAAATTAATTGATATATACTGCCAGATCCTGTCTTGTCAGGTGTTGTTTCAACTATAAATTCTTGCTCTATTATTATCACCTATTTGTTATCTATAATATTCCTGGACAATGTGTAATAAAAATAAGTTGTATTTATAATTATCTTTTTTAAATAAGTATTGACTGATGATGCTGGTGCTCCTTGGATAGCAGAGTTTCTACTTACTTTTTTAAGGGCTAAATAATAACAAAACCATAACTGATTATATCCACTAGACTATCTTCCTGAAGATTAATTGAGGTATAAATGGATCTGCTTTAATTTGAACAAATCCTTGTTTTTGCAATAATATTTTAAATTTATCACCGCCGTATTTTTTGTTTGTTTCCAGGTGGCTGCAAAAATCTTTTGTATATTTGCATGATTCTGAAATAATCAAGAATTGATCTTTTTTTAGTATTTTACTAAATCTGTCTAATAATTTTAAGGGATTTACAAGATGCTCAAACACTTCTGTGCAAACTATGCAATCGTGATTATGTTCTTCTTTTCTTTCTTCTTTTGTTAAATCTATCATAGGGATGTCATAATTTCGCTTTTTGAATCTCCATTTTGCAAATCCAAAAGTCTTTCCAGAAAGATCCGCATAAGTAACATTATACCCCAGTTCCTTGAATAGTATAGATAAAGTGCCTGCTCCTGCTCCATAATCTAATATTGTATGTATTTTTAAATCTTTCAGCTTTTGTATGAGAACATAGTAGGAATATAATGTCTGTATGATATGATTTGCAGCCATAAGCTCATAAATATAGGAGTCAGTAACCATGTAAAAATGATTTACTTCATCTTCATTTTTTGGATCAGGGCTAATCTCTTTCCAGGATTCTGAGACGGGTGTTTCAACTAACATTTTTCTTAATAATATCTGTTTCTCTTCCTTTGTATAATATGATAATTCACTTAATGCACATTCTTTTGGGCTTTTAGATAAGCAGCTGAGTTCATCGTTGAAATATGATTTGAATAATCTCTCTTTAATCCACAATGCGCCCTTTATCATTTCAATTTCTGGTGTTAGTTTATTCTTATCTAAATATCCTATAATCTCTTCTTTTGCTTCAAGACATTTATTATGAGAAATTAAATGTTCAATTTTTCTAACAATGCTATTTTTAGTGCGTTCTTTTCCTGACAGGTGAGTTAATTTTTCTATGTCATACATATTGGAATAATAATCATCTTCTGTGATTTCTACCATTTGATTAGAATATTTGTTTCTTATATTAAAATCTTTTTAATTTCATCTCTGATTTGATTAAGAACTTCCTGAGAAACTTCTCGTTTTTTACCTAAAGGATTTGGTGTAAATTCATCTATCCATTCAATTCCTGCGAAATTTCTTGGCTCCTGATATCTGGGAAGAATGTGGAAATGGGTATGTTTATCTTTAAACATTAACATGCAATGATGAATTGCATCGTAATTCCATAATTTCTTTAAAGCATTTTCAATATCTTTCACAATCTGAAGATATTCTTTTATTTCATCTTCATTCATGTCTGAAAAATTTTTCAAAGGTCTTTTGGTTATTGCAATACAACTACCCAGATAAACATGATTTTTTTTGACGAGAAGGTTCCAATGATTATATTCTTTAATCAAATTATTTTTCACATCCATTTTTTTCCAAATTGGTGATGGTTCCATAATGCTTATTGATTAAGAGATGAGTTTATATAATTTTCTAAAGCTATCGCCCTGTTAATTTAAGCAAAAATAGCTAAGATAATCTTTGAATCTGATTTTTTTGATTGCAATCATGGCTTTAGACCAAATGCCTATCTTTTTCGTAAGCGTTTAGCTTTGTGCTGGATTATTTATAATCTCTTGCAGCCCTTCTAGAACATTTTGTTTATTAAACCTCAATGTTTGGATAATTGATAACAGCATTGCTGTTGCATTTGCTCCTCTTCTGC
>JAYEPB010000105.1:0-10081 GCA_034723595.1 Nanobdellota archaeon | reverse complement strand
TTTAAGTTTGGAATCATGGATTGCAGTTCATATTGAGAGATAGAATCCCAAGTATTAAACTCTCCTAGCAAAGTATTATAAGTAATACGACAGACATTAAGAGTTATATCCAGGATTTGTTCTTGGGATTTAGTAGGATACAGACGAAATCTATGGGTTTTAATCATATTTTGAGGTATATTTTTTATCTTTATATAGTTTAAGGCAGTGGTTGGCAAGTGGCAAGTGGAATTTCGCAAAATTACTCAATTCATCCAATGCCTAAAGGCACGCCCAGTTGCTACGCAACTGAACTATTGGATTTCTGGCTAGATTTCTTAATAATAACCCATAGTGGATATGTCAAACTAACCTGCCACTATAAGGATTCAACAGAATAAGGTTTGCATAAACTTTTTTTCTTTTTCTTTTCAAATTTGATAGATTCTGTATATAATAAGTCTGCTGTTTAAGGAACACCAGCATCGTCAGTCAAATCTCCTTCGATTAATACTGCCTGCTCGTCGCGAGGGGTCGCTCCATCCGGGAACGCAGAGCCTTCTTAAAATACATCAAGAGATTTGAAGATGCTTGTGCTCCCTTACATCTGACTTATTACATACTATATTCTATTTCATCCAATAATATAACCGTATAATCTGAGGATTATAATCTGTAACATTACCTGCGATTATTAACGATTCAACATATACTCCTTTTTCAGACAATCCTGAAGGCTGCGCTGATGGATGCGGCGACATATCAACATAAAAGTCATATCTTCTGGGCATTGAGTCATTGACCATGGCACTGATACATGTAAGATTTTCTGCAACTGCGCAGTTCCTGAACTCATCAGAGACATGAAGCATCTTAAGCATATCAAGATTCTTCTCAGACATACTCTTTGCTGGGGTTTGTGAAAATACAAGCACAATGAATATCAATGTTATTACTATAGCAATCAATGCTTCTGCAGTCTTTAACATCGCTTTTTTCTTTTTCATTATTGCCAAACCTTGATTTGTATCTTGCATTTCTGCCTGTTACCATATTTATCTACTATATAACAGGATGAAGACTGAGCATATATATCAGTCCAAGGATAGTAATCCAACGACCCAATATCATAAAGAAAACCCTCTTTTGGAAGGATTGTGATTGTAACATTATTGCTTTCTGTAATCCTGTCATCTGGATCTATTGCATTGAATATAACATAATCTTTTCCATACCAGCCACTCTGCGCAGTAATTGTAACTCTATTGAACTCATCGATTGTTATTGTAGTATGATTGTTTCCAGAAAAGTTATATGCAAGACTATATCCTTTAAGATCATAAAAATAATGATCAATATCAAAAAGATTATAGAGTGTCTGTGATTCATTAATCATAATATCTGGAATATCTTTTATTAACTCTGGCGGTCTATCTGTCTGACTAGGTACTCTGCATTGATTATTTATGCACTCAGATTCATTAATACAGTCTTCATCTGCAGTGCAGTTTGTGGGACATAAGACACATGAAGCATTCAGGCACTGATGAACAGACTTATAATATCCGCATTCTTTATAACAGTCTATAAGTGCCCAAAGATAATTACCTACACATTCCCTAAGATTATTACTGCTGTCATTGTAGCATTCCCTATATGATACATTTACAGTCTCATTTGCATAATTGATACATACTAGAGGTACTGGAGGTACTGGAAATGCTAAAGGAAAATAGTCAAAATTCAATCCATCAACTGTAAGATTATATTGCTCATCGCAGATTCCATCTTCATCTGAATCCATACAGGTCTGAGAATAGCCTGTTCCAGCAGGTGTTGCCCAGGCATTGCCACCAATGATTGTTCCATTTATTATGTTTGTTGCTGTGTGGTTTGTTGTATTCCAGTAATTTGGGTTTGTTATGCTCGAATCTATGAGAAAATTCAGTGAATTGTTGAATATGTTATTGTAGAATATATTGAATTCTGGACGAGATGAGTAATAGCTACTGAGATTGATTCCTGCTTTGTTATTATTTTCTATACGGCATCCAATTATGCTATTATAATCACTATTGCGAGTCATTCTTATTCCATAATCATTATTATTTTTTATCGTTATGTTTGAGAGTTTATTATGTTGACTATTATCGCAATCAATCCCTATTTTATTTGAATTAGAGATTACATTTGAAAGATTGTTATATGAACCAGAGATATAGATTCCATCCTGTCCATTTTGACTACTGATTATATCTGAAATGACACTATATGAATTAGAGATAGATATTCCAGAAGAAGATGAATTCATCGCAGTTATATTTGAAATAATATTATATGAACCCCCTACGCTAATTCCCTTTCCATTTAAATTTGCGATTATGTTTGATATATAATTAGATGAACCAGAGATAGTAACTCCATTATTCTTATTTGAATTAAGAATCATATCAGAGAAATTATTATTTGAACCAGAAGCATAAATACCACGACCATCACTATAACCAGGACCCTCATTGAAATTAGCTGTAATATTAGAAAAAATATTTGAATTTGAAGAAGAAAAATATATTCCTGTAACAGTATTATTATTTATGGTCATATGTGAAAAATTATTTGAATTTGAACCAACAAACCAAAACCCTCCTCCATTTGAATTACTTAATATGTTTGTGAATCTGTTTGAATCTGAATACCCCATTTGTAAACCACTCATATCATGCAAATTTGATGTTATATTTGAAATAAAGTTTGAATCTGAATAATCAAGATAAATTCCATATTCAAGATTACTGAAATCAGAATTAGTTATACTGGCATTTTGCGTTGCCGTTATTAATAATGCGTTGTTTTTTTCATCTGTATGATCTAAAGTAAGGTTATCTATTATTGTATGGTCTGCTCCGCAAAGTATTATTTCACTTGCATTGTTATTCCAGTTGTTGAGATTGACACTTGAATTATAAAAAACAATTGGTTTATCATCTGTCCCTGTTATGTTCTTCAAAGTACAACTGCAATCAAACTTAGACCTTGTTGTGTAATAATTAACATCAAACTTAGTATTATTTAGTAATTTTGAGTCTTCTAAAGTATTATTATTTGAATAATAAAAATGAATTCCATAATCATTTGAACTTGCTGCTATGTTTGACATAAAATTTGAATCTGAGTACATAAAATAGATTCCATATTGATTTTCAATGAGAGATATATTTGACAGGATATTTGAATATGAACTTTCAATCTCAATTCCATCATAGTTATTTGAATCTGCTGTTATGTTTGAGATGTTATTTAAATTTGAATCAGAAAGACCTATGCCATTCATATTTGAATTCATTGTTGATTGGAATATAGTATTTAGATCTGATTTCTTTAGATAAATTCCATAAGTTCTATCTGAATATGAATTTATGTTTGATAAAGTGTTTGAATATGACCCTATATTTAACCCCCAAAGATAAATTCCATTATTATTTTGAGTTGTGTTTATGTATGAAATATTATTAGAATTTGATTCAAACAACTCTATCCCATTACCTTTTTCATCAGTTCCATCTATGTTTGCTCCTAAAATAATATTTGAATGTGACTTGTAAAGGGATAGGCCATACCTGAAGCCAATTAAGTTTAAATTAGTGAAATTAGAATTATCAGTGTTAACAATTAATAACCCATTATTTACGGTATCTATATGATTTATGGTAAGATTATCTATTATAGAATTGTCTGCTCCGCAGAGTATTATTTCACTGGCATTATTATTCCAGTTATTGAGATTGACGCTTGAATTATAAAAAACAATTGGCTTGTTGTCTGTTCCTGTAACATTTATAAAAGATAAACTACAATCTGAAGATACACTAGACTCTAAATTTACATCAAAAGCACCATTGTTGATGAATTTAGAATCTTTTAAAACAGTTCCTTCTGAATCACTGATCAAAATCCCATTTCCGCTATAATATAAACCATTTGAATTGGATATAATATTGGATAAAATGGTTAAATTTGAATTATGAATTTGAATTCCATCACGAGTATTTGAGCTTGCATTTATATTCGAAAGATTATTTGAATCTGAACCAATCATATAAATACCGTAATATTCATTTCCATTAGCTGTTATATTTACTAAAGTGTTTAAATCTGAAGCATAAAGATAAATTCCCGAAAATCTTTCCGTACGACCTTTATTTTGACTAGCTGTTATGTCTACTAAAGTATTTGAATCTGAATTTTGAATATGAATTCCATGTCCCTGCTGAGACTTCGAAGAATTTACATTTTGAATTGTATTATTATCACCTCCTCGAATATAGATATTTGCTTTTTTCCAATCAGATAGGATGCAGTTTTTAATAGTAATGTTAGAGTTTGTCCCAGAGGTTCTGTATATGTAAATACCATAATCAGGATAACCACCGCTATATGCAGCATCTATTGTATGTCCCTGGCAGTCAAGAGTAATATTATCTGCAGTAATATTTATACAATACTCAATTGTTGAATCTAATATAGACTGATTTAAATAATAAATTGCATTTGATTCATTTAAGGTTGCGCATGAAGATATATTGTAACTTGCTGATGATACAGATAATGCAAAAAAGATTAGAGTTATGAATATTATAATGCTTTGCTTCAATAAATTATATCTGTATTTTTTCATTTTATTCATGTCTGGTTAAATAATGTTATCCTGAAATCTTTTCCATGAGGGAATCCCCACATTGATATTAACTGCTGATATGTCAGGTTAGCAATCATATCCATCTTATCTATAGATATGCCTTCAATCTTCTCAGACATTCCAAAATAGGATTCATAATCTCCAAGGTGCAGCCTTGACATAATCCTTGTGTAATCAAAGCCAGGTTTTATTCTGTTTTTATTCGCATCGGTAAAATAGACATCGTCAATCTGAACCAGAGCATCAGCATCATTGCTGTCTTCACAATTATCTTCACTTGAGTTTTTAAATCCTCCAAGTTCTAAAACTATCTTTAGATTTCTGCCTCTGAATTTTGATATGTTTATATAGGGATCATTTTTTTCACCTATAATATCATAATTTACTGATGAACTTATGGGTTCCCATGAGTCTATTATATACACTAATTCTTCAGTATCTGCATCACGCAATTCAAAATAAATCCCATCTGGTCTTTCTGTTCCGCTGTCATTATGGTTACTAAAATTGTTTAATTCAAAATGTCGCCATACATGGATAAACTCTGCATAGTCAGGAACTGTAAAAGGCGAAGACACCAACATACCGTCAAACTCTCCACCAGCTCCTGCCATATTTGCTTTATTTGCTCCAAACCCTGCTGTTGGCAGTCCGCTTATTAGCGAGGCTTCCCAATCCCCTCCATTCGCACTTAAGTAAGAATAATATGGATCTGTGACTTCTCCAGAATTCTCTTCTGTCAGCAGTATCTGATTACCTTCTTTTGAAGTGCATGTCCTGTAGATTTTAGTATTATTAACAAAACTCCAGTCTTTCCAGCCTTCGCTAAAATCTCCATTTGGAATAATTGCAAAAGGCTCAAAATATATTTTGTATTCAGCTTCTCTTTCAACCTTTATGCTGATGTTCAGCTCAATCTCATCCTCAGCACTGTAGCAGAACTTAATCTCAGTCTCATTATTATCAAATGCAAACAATATGGCCTCATCATCATTATAGAAGAATACATATTCTTTGTCAAAGTTTGCGCATTCACCCTCATGCAGTATCTGGCCAAAATTGACATTATCTGCATAATACCTTGGATATCCCCTGAGTTTCATATTCATATTCACAGTGCGCTTGTCAATGAACTTGTCAAGCTTTATCTTATTGTAAATCCTTGTATTGTATCCAAATACAGTTGAGCTATGGTTAAAGCCAGCAGCAGTATCAGCAGAATGCACAGCCATTATCTTAGAAGAAAAAAACGAGGAGTTGTCCACATCAACAAGCTCATCATGGCACATAAATTTCAAATCATCAATCACAAAATCCCCTTTATAATATGCTTTTTTCAGAAGACCATCATGATATGTTGCGCGCATACTGCTCACTGTAGTGCTATAGTTTGTTGCATACAGGTCTGTGTGAATATTGGGCATTTCATAAGTTTCATCTGAATTAACTAACCTGAACAAGTTCGAGCCTTTCTTAAGATCAGCAAGAAAGTATAGGTTATTTTCAAAAAGCGTGAAATATCTATTATCAGCAAAAGCAAAATGAGATTCTTCAAGTCCAAGAGAAAAATTTACTTCAACAGGTTCATACATAGCATCTATATCTGAAAACACAACAAGAGGAGTTTTATATATTGTCCAGATTAAGTCATCCATAACTGCATCTTCAAGCAATTCAATTTCAGGATCTTCTTCAATAGGAAAATAATAAGGTCTGATAAGAAGAAAGAACCAGCTAATGTATAAGATAAAAATAGCCAGGCTTATAACCCAATCTATCTGATTTAGACCTCTTTTATTCCACATGCACTTAAATGTAGAATTAATGTATATAAACTTTTCTAAATACATCCAGATTCATGATAAGATTGAGATATTAGTCTATAAACCTCTGTCGTGCTGATATCGCCTGCTTTTACACAATCAAAAAGCTCATGAAGCGGCTTGGCAGTCTTTTGATATGCAGTAATAGAATTTTTAGATATAATCCGCTCTTTGACATATTGCTCTTTTACTTTATTAATAGTATTATGCAATACTTTGGAAACAATATTAACAAGTGTATCTCTATTCATCTTGTTATCGCTATGCCTGCAGGATAATTGTGCAAGATCATCTACAATCTTATCTTTCTCAGCTAAGCCCCCTAAGGTATAAAACATCCAGCCATTGAATTCCCGCTCATAAAGCTTTCTTCCTGTATATACCTCTTGTTTCACAACAGGATTTTCTGAACTTTGCTTTCTCGAGACATCAGATTGATATACTCCCATTTTTGCATCAACTTTAGTGTTTATATCCATGTAAATCACTCTATTATATAAATGTTTGGGGCATTTACGATTTTTGAGTAATAAACTATTTTAGAACTTCGCCTGATTTCATATACCACATATACAAATCAAGCTCTGCTAATGACATCCCAATCTTATCTGCAATAGACTTAAATCTTTTTTCAATCTCAAGATATGCCTTCCTGTTCAATACTTTAGGCTTGTGATCTATCACTCCTGATTCAAGCATAAGGTTGATGATATGCCTGTCAAGAATTGCAATTTCCTTGTATCCAACATTCCTCAGGAAATGAGATGCTTCTTTATAGCCAATGCCTTTTATATATTTCACCAGCCATTCTCTTGCTTCCATGATGCCATCATCATTGACAATTTTCATTATCTTTGCCTTGATATCAATATGCCCTCTTGCAGCAATGATAAATCTTGTCTTATTATTATGAAACCTGTGCTTGCACCTGATAATACAACTCCTTATATCCTCAATACCCGCACTGCAAAACCCCTCACATCCCAACTGCTTCTGAATCTCCAAAGCTGTTTTTGCTTTTGAATTTGCTGTCAAAATGCAGAAGCATAATTCAGAAAACCATTCATCATTTCTTCTTGTTTTAAAAGACTCAAACTCCTTCAGCCTTTTGGCGATAATTTTGCTTACAGAATCCTTCTGCAGTCTTTTGATATCTCTGATAAGCTTTTCCATACTGATTAACCTGCCTATACTATCTGCTCTATCTGCTCTTCTCTACACCAATCTTATTGCAATACTGTCTTGTTGGACATACGCTGCAATGAGGTGATATAGGCCTGCATATATTCTGACCAAATGCAACAAAAAAACTATTAATAGTCCTCCAATATCTCTTTGGAAGCTTTTTTCTTAATGCCATCTCTGTCTCTAACGGCATACTTGTCTTTACATATCCCACTCTGTTCATTATCCTATGGACATGCGTATCGACACATATAGCATGCTTATTGAACGCAATAGCTGCAACAAGGTTCGCTGTCTTTCTTCCTACACCAGGCAGTTTCACAAGATGCTCCACAGTCTCTGGAATCTTGCCATCAAACTCTTCTTTCAAAACTTCAGGCAGCTTTTTCAGGTATCCTGCTTTGTTCTTGTAGAATCCAACTGGATAAATCAATTCCTCAATATCTTTCAATGACATATTTTCAAGTTCTTCAATATCCCCTGCTCTTGAGAATAATCTTTTGCATGCAGAAGAAGTTGTCTCATCCTTTGTCCTTGCAGATAATATTGTGCCTATAAGGATTTTAAAAGGATCAGCAGATTGGATTTTTATAAGATCAACAACAGGCACATCATAATCTAAGGCATGCTTTTTCAGTATTTTATGGATTGCTTTTATGTCTGGTGTTATCATTATAGTCTTTCTATTTTTTAAACCAATTTATTGATTCCAATATTCTGCTGATAGCAATATCAAGGTGTTCCCTCTTTTGAATTTGCATAATTCCTTTTAGTTCTCTTAATTGATTAAATCTTTGAAATACTTCATTATCAAAATCATTGACATGAATCTTTTTCTTCTTTCTTCGATTATATTGTTTAGATATTGTAATTAAATCCTCATTTTCTATATGAAGAAGCTCATGAAGCAAAATATGCTGCACTATCTGCTTTCTCAAGGCAATATTTTTGATTTTTTGCATTTTGGCATTAATAAAAATCTTAAATTCCTTTGGCTTGCGCCTTCTTTTTTTAACACTGTTTGACTCTCCAAGAAGCAATGCCTCGGGATCAAAATCTAATTCTTGAGGGATTTTTGCGCTAACATATCCCAATCTTCTGGCAGTCATTGCTTTATACTGAACTTCAACTTTTTTACTCTTCAATTTAGGAAAAACTTCCAGTGTTTCATCAAACCAGTTTTTGCAATCATCCAAATATTTCACATCCATCTTTTTTCAGTTAGATTATATTCCTATTTAAATCCTATTAAAACTAAAAAAGAAGAATAATTTATAAATGTAGGGGTAAACCAGGGTTAACATTATGAAATCTCCGAAAGTTTTTTATATGTAGTATCACATAGATATTATATTCATCATATAATTAATAGATAATATTATATATAGAATAAATGATATAAAATGATTAAACAAAATATCTATTCACCATTCAATGAGATTTTAGAACAATTTACTATCCTTCTCGAACCAATGTTTTCTCAAATTACAGAATTGACAGAAAAAAGGACAATCCAGAAATCTGCTAATGCTTTTATAGATTCAATACTCAATGAATCAATTAAAAAAGACGCAGTATCAATAATTACAGATGATGTTCTGAAAACTATGCCTAAAGGAATTTGGAATGTTGAGACAATAGGTTTAGTTGAGGATAAACTGAAATTAATTTTTGATGATGATTTCATGACTAGATTAAAAAGTAACCCTCAATTTAATATCGAAGATCCAATAAAAAGAAGTTATTTCCTAAAACAGATTTTATCTACCTTACTTGGCACTCAGATTTCAGGGTTCAAATTTATGAGAAACCAAATGCGTTTCGCTTCAATACATGAAAAGGATAAAATAAATATTCGTTTGGGCAGAGAGATGGTTGAAACATTAGATTTAATGAATGATTTGTCTAAAAATGTTTTAATTAAAATGAAAAAAACAAAAGATGTTACATCTGATAAATTTTCAGAGATAATTCAAAAATATTGGACTGCACATACCTTATTATTTTTAAGAGTTCTTGACGTAGTATTAACATATAATGAAAATAAAGAAAAAGCAATTAAAAAGATGAACTTTTTAAGTGTTGAACGCATTAGAATTGGTTCTTATTGTTAAAAATGGTTTTTGAAAATACATGTGATGTGAATGTAATATATTCTTTAAATATGGAAGATCAATTTATGGAGAAAGTAAGTTTTTATCTTAAAGGATGCAAGAATTTTCCATTCATAAGTTTACGCACAGTAAAAGAAACTTTTCTTGCAACATTTTCCAGTAATTTAAAAGAGATATGCGATGTAGTTATTGAGGCTGTGAATCTAACAAAACAAGAAGTGGGGGGAACCAGACTTGCTCAGAATGCTAAAGTTCAAGAAATACTATTCAACAAAAAGCTGAAA
>JAYEPB010000104.1:0-10289 GCA_034723595.1 Nanobdellota archaeon | reverse complement strand
CCAATTTTGGCACATGAATCAGATAAATCCATTATGGGCATATATAGATTAATAGGTGGATTCGCTGGAATTGCTAGTTTTTTCTTGGAAAGTAAATCTCCTCAAAAAACTAGAATGATTGTAGATAAGATTGATTCTCTGTCTGAATTATATAATCAATCTATACCAGTTAAAGAATATTTCTATCGCTCAATTATAGGGGCAGCAAAAGAGATTGGAAGTTTGAGGGGAGTTGAAGCTGTTGAGTTATTTGAAGATCCTGATTATTCTGATTGCGTTCAAGGAAAAGCTTTTCTTATGAGGCCTCTGGCTGAAAAATTATTGGAAGTCAGCCAGATTTGTGAAAGGAGTGTGTTTGATCTGCAAAGATGTTCCAGGGAGTTTATTAAGAATAACTGTAACATAACTGGAGACCAGTTTGAATATGATTATATAATACCTACTCCAGAAGCAGTGGATACATTGCACTCAGCTGTAAAAAAATATAAATCAGGGGAGTTTAAGAGGATTTATTCCAGGTATATTCTTTGATTTATAAAAATATGCTCCTCTGCTTGCAGTGGCTGGGGGTGGTCAATGATTAGCTGCTTAGTATATTTTTATGACCAAAAACCCAATGTAAGATTATGCCTTGCCCCTTGGCAGGTTGTCTTATGATTCCCAGACATAGAAATAATCAAGTGCAAAACAAATTTTTTAATAGTTTTTTCTAAGCTCTTTCCAACTTTTCTCAACTTATTATATATCTTCTTCAAATATACTCTTTTTATAGACGAGAAAGTATATAAGTCTTTCTATTTCTCGTCGAGAGATATAATCCTAGAATTAGTAATTGTGAGACAGCCTGTCAAGGGCAAGGCTTTCTGCTTTTTTTCCTGTAAGAAAATCCGAAGAATATAGTTTAAAGATGAATGGTATTATTCTTTAATTGATATTATCAAAGTTTTAACAGAAATTATCAATCCTACTGATTATTTAAAAAAACTGCGTAAAAGAGATGTTGAACTTGGAATTTACATGGGGACAAATTGTCCCCATGTAGAAATGTTGACTGAAACAGGGAAAAAGAGAATAGTTCTTGCAGGAAACACAAAAGATATCTTTCGTCTAATCTAATCAATTCCAAGCAAATATTGATGGGCAAAGCCCATTAATAAGTTAGTGAGTTTCACTCACCAACTAATGCTGAACCTTTCAAGAGATGGCTTGCAAAAGTAGGAAAGGAACGAATTCTAAATGCAGATATACAGAAAAGCTTGAAGAAAAAGAGAAGACAATAGAAGATCTTGAGAATAAACAAAAATAAATTATTATACGCAGAAGAGACAATACTCAGATCTTTAGGTCAGAGATATAGTCTCTTCTGGTCGAACTCCTCCCAGAAGGATACCCCAATATTTATATTGGGGAGGAGTTCATTTCTACATCTTTTTTAGGTCAATCAAGCCATAATTTCCCTCGCTATGCCTAATATGATTTTCAAAATTTCTTTATAAATCCTTTTTGCCCCTCTTTTGTCCCTCTAGAATAGTAAAAAAGCAAACATTTATAAAGTCTAGAGCATTCGCAAGAGGATGGTTAAACTTTCACTACACAAGAGTAATAAAAGAGGTTCAATGCACTTTATAAGGCATGGAGAGACCAGTGCAAATGAGCAGAACTACTTTGCAGGAATTATAGATGTCCCCCTTTCTACGTTAGGAGAGAAGCAGGCAAAAGAAGCAGGACAAAATATATTGAAAAAAGGACTTAAATTTGATGAGGTTCATACTTCTGATCTTATCCGAACCAAAAAAACAGCAATAATTGCATTAAAAGAATGTGGACAGGAAAATATCCCATTCATCAGTTCTCCTGAAGTAAGAGAAAGGAACTTTGGAGTATATGCGAAAAACAATAAGAATTTGATGAGAAAAACAGTAGGCTATAAGGTTTACGAAGAAAATCTTCATTCACCTCTTGAATGCCCAGAGTCAGGAGAGACTTTTAAACATATGTATAAAAGAGTCCGCAAATACTATAGCAATGTACTTCTTCCATTGATCAAAGCAGGAAAATCACTTCTTGTTGTATGCCACAAGTATATTATTGAGATGTTTGCCTTGATTCTGGCAGGACTTAAGATAGACGATTACTTTGATTTTCGTCTTCCTAATGCCAAGCCGATGAGTGAAAAAGAGTTAGTGAATTATATAAAATCTGAATCAAAGTTCTTAAAAGAGGTTTCTGACCGCTTTACTTTTCATTCATCATGGCTGATTATGGCGGCTGCTATTTTTGGCATTCTGGCAAAAATGGCATTTGACATCCAGCTAAACAATTTTGTCTTTTTGACAGCAATAACCTTGCTTCTGGGCATTAGTGTTTTCTTCATCACTCTTGGCTTGAACAAAAAAGCCATAACTGATTGTTTAAAAATAAAAAAACAATATCTGATTCCATGGATATTAAAATTTGGCATTGCAGGAGTTCTATTCGTAATTATGAAAGACAATATAGCATCAAATTTAGCAATTATCTTTCTCATGCCTCCAGCATTCACAGTGCCTACGCTCTCTCTGCTTTGGGGAGGAGGTTTATATCTAGCTATCAAAAAGACATTTTTGCTCTCGCTCTTGTCTCCTTTAGTCCTAGCCGGACTCTTATGCTTAAGTGACATTTCGTTTTATTCTTTATTTGCGCCTTTTTTTGCAATCATGATTTTCTCTATGATCATGCCTACAGGAATCGCTCAGTTAATTAGGATACGAAAGCCAATTGAGAGTGCCAAATTTGCTGAACACTGGAAATGGTTAGGCGTGCTTGCGACTATTTCATTATCTTTCATTAGCACATATCATTTTACTCCTGCTGATATACTTAGTCTATGTTTAGGTGGGTTAGAAAATTCAACATTGTTTTTTACACAGGGAATAATAGTATTCCTGATAATCTTATTAATTAAAGTATTTGCTTACATAGTCAGTAAAATTAACAAAAAAGATGCGTCAGAAACTACTGATATCTATATAAGCCATTCTACACCAAATATCTTCTTATGGATAAGCTGTATTTCTTTCAAAGCTGATATAGGCTATATTGCATTTTGGTCTTGCATGGCATTTTGGCTTGGAATCCTGCTGGATGAATTTTATTTCATTTATAGATTCAAGAAAACTATGATTCCGCAGGCTCAAATCATCACTAATGTACACCCTGCCAGATATAATCACCCATGGCTGCGCAAAATTGTATATCAACCTGCTCTAACCCTAATCAGCTTTTTTAATAAGTCTTAAAAAGAGATTAAAGCTCCAATTTATGTATGGGGTGAACAAAGAAAAAGAGCGATATACTATTGCATATTACATCCTTATCAGGAAAAGAAGGAGTAGGCACATTAAGGGATGGTCTTGGTTTCATTGATATATTAGTCGCTGCTGGGCAGGATATATAGCAGATCCTACCAATAAATCCTTATGAAATATTCAAAGATAAATAGATTTAAAAAGGTAATAATAATTCAATAGAGTAATCGAATAAAAAAAACAGATTTATGATGTTGTAGTTTATGGTGGGCAAGTTTAAAAATATGAAAGATTGATTTATAAAAATATGCTCCTCTGCTTGAGGGAATTGGGTTTTTGATTTATAGACATTTTGCTCATCAGGATATTCTTAAAGAACAATGAAACAAATCTTTTGACATACCGAAAGGTTTATATATAATTATGCATCATCATGCAAAATGGCAAGGCCAAAGAAGATAAAAACTGTGAATTTTGAGCCAGATGTAATCTATTTCAAGCCAAGAGCTGTTCCACTGAGTCAGCTTTATGAAGTTGAATTGACAATTGAGGAACTTGAAACATTGAGGCTCAACGATATTAAAAAACTTAGCCAGGAGGATGCAGCTTTAAGAATGCATATCCACCAGTCAACCTTCCAGAGAACATTAGCAAAAGCAAGAGAAAAAATAACAGATGCTCTTGTAAATGGAAAAGCTATAAAGATTCAGGGAGGTAATTATAAAATGAGAGGAGGCAAAATAAAATGAGAATCGTGATAAGTTCAGATGGAGATACAATAGAAAGCAATGTAGATATGAGGTTTGGCAGATGCAGGTATTTTTTGATAGTTGATATTGAAGAGGGTGAAATCATTGATGTCAAATCTGTTGAGAATGAAGGAGCTGCAATGGGGCATGGCGCAGGAATAAGAGCTGCGCAGCAGGCAGGTAATCTGAAGCCAGATAAGATAATTGCAGGAAATCTTGGACCAAATGCTTTTAATGTGCTAACCCAGCTTAATATTGCAGCATATATGGGCAGAGGTACAGTTAAAGATTCAATCCAGAAAATGTTTGAGGGAAAGCTTGAAAGAATATCACAGGACAATAATAATCCAGGACAGGAAGTGAATATTGAGAAAGATGATGAAATTGTATTTATGCCTCTGCTTAATGATAATGGTGAGGATTCAGAGATAGCTGAACACTTTGGGCATGCTCCTTTTTTTGGATTGTATAATACAAAAGAAGAAAAATTAACAGTTGTGGAAAATAGATTAGACCACTCTGATTCAGGCAAATCACCAATTGATCAGATATCAGAATTTTTTAATCCTAGTACTGTATTTGCAAAAGGAATTGGCAGCAGGGCAATAAGCTTATTTGCTGAAAAAGGGATTTGTATCAAAACAGGAAACTATGTAAATGTTAAGGAAGTTATTGAAAACCTGGACAAACTGGAAGATCTTACAGAAAGCTGCGGGCATTAGATTACACGAAAAAAAGGAGGACAAAAAATGGAATATGATATAATTGTTGTAGGCGGAGGACCTGCTGGGATGATTAGCGGGGTCACAGCAAGAAAATATTATCCTGATAAGAAGATACTATTGATTAAGAGCATAGGCAAGGGAGTTATACCATGTGGAATTCCTTACATGTTCACGACTCTTGCAAAGCCTGAGGATAATGCAGCAGGCAATGCTCCTCTTGAGAAGAATAGCATTGAGTTAATGGTAGATGAAGTAACAGGGATTGACAAGGAAGCAAAAAAGCTTATGACAAAGGCTGGCAAGACATTAAGTTATGAAAGATTAGTTCTTGCTACAGGTTCACATCCTATTATACCACCTATTGAGGGGATAGATAAAAAAGGAGTGTACTGTGTCAATAAGGAGATGGATTATCTTAAAAAACTTAAAGATAGCATAAATGATGCAAAAAATATAGTCATAATCGGCGGTGGATTCATAGGCATTGAATTTGCAGACGAACTTTCCAGACTTAAGAATGCAAAGATAACTCTTATTGAAATGCTGCCAGAGGTTTTGGCAAACTCATTTGACAGCGAATTCTCAAAATTGGCAGGAGAAAAGCTTGTTGAAGCAGGAGTTGAACTGCTGACCAGCGCAAAAGTAGTAAAGTTCAATGGAGCTGAGAAAGTAGAGTCTATACTTCTATCTGATGGAAAAGAGGTTCCTGCTGATCTTGTGATTCTTGGCATTGGGGCATATCCTAATTCAGAGCTTGCAGAGAAAGCTGGATTGAAGATTGGAGAAAGCAAAGGAATCCTTGTTGATGAATACCTGAGGACATCATGTCCAGACATCTTTGCAATCGGCGACTGCGCTGAAAAAAAGGATTTCTTTACAAGAAAGAAAATCAATGTGATGCTTGCATCAACAGCAACAGCTGAAGCAAGGATTACAGGCGCTAACCTCTTTGGACTAAAGGTAGTCAGGGAGAACAAAGGCACAATAGCGATATATTCCACAAAAGTACGGAATCTTGTGCTTGCATCTGCTGGATTGACAGAAAAGACAGCCAGCCAGGAAGGATTTGAGATTATCATAGGCAATGCTGAATGTCCTGACCGCCATCCTGCAGCAATCCCTGGCATGAGCAAGATGAAAGTCAAGCTTATCTTTTCAAAGCAGTCGGGCATCCTTCTTGGAGGTCAGGTAGCAGGAAGCATATCTGCAGGAGAGTTTGTAAATATAATTGGGCTTGCGCTGCAGAAAAAAGCTTCTCTGACAGAGCTTGAGACTCTGCAGATAGCTACACATCCACACCTTACAGCACCACCTACAATGTATCCGTTGATAAATGCTGCTCAGGATGCGCTTAAGCAATATGAAGTCTGCAAATGATAAAGATAGGCATAACAGGAGGAAAAGGCGGAACTGGCAAATCGACAGTAGCTGTTGCATTAGCAGTTGAACTTGGAAAAAAACATAAGGTCCTGCTTGTTGATATGGATGCTGACTGCCCAAATGACCATCTTCTTCTTGATGTCAAAAGAGAGCTTATGCATAATGTAGAGCAAAGGATTCCTATATGGGATCTGGATAAATGCATCAAATGCGGAGCATGTGGACCTGTCTGCAAAACAAATGCAATTGTATCAATAAAAGGATCTAATCCCATATTTGTGCCTTCACAATGTAATGGCTGCGGAGCCTGCGCAATAAAGTGTCCTGTCAAAGCGATTGGCTGGGACAAAAAAGATATTGGATATATCTATTCAGGAAATAATTATGGCATTGACCTGCTTTCAGGTGAATTAAAGATCAATGAACCGCTTTCTGAGTTTGTCATCGACAGCATGAAGAAAATAGTAGAAGGTAAAAATGAGGATTATGATTTTATTATCTATGACACTGCAGCAGGAACGCATTGCGATGTAATTTCAGCGCTTGAGGATTGTGATTTTGCTTTTGCAGTCACAGAACCTACTCCTTTAGGAGCTCATGATCTTGGGCTGATATTGCAGCTGTTGAAGATATTGAATAAAGAGTCATCTATTGTGCTGAACATGGCAGATATTGGTGATAAAGGATTGATTGAGGAGATTGCCAAAAGTTATCAGGTTAAGATTGTCGCAAGGGTTCCTTATTCAAAAGAGATTATTAAAGATTATTCAAGAGGAGTGCCTGTCAGGGAAAAGAATATATCTTATCTTGCAGATATTGTAAAGAAAAAATGAGGTGTAACAGAGCACAAGCATCTTCAAATGTTGATGAACGAATGTTGATGAACGAAGTTCATTAACAAGTTAAAGAGCTTTGCTCTTCAACTACTTTGGATGTATTTTCAGAAGGCTCTGCGTCCCCGTATGGGGCTTCCCCCCGCGACGAGCAGGATAAGGTTAAGGAAGAAGTTTTGACTGATGATGCTGGTGCTCCTTGTAAAATGAAAAAAATAACAATACTTTCAGGAAAAGGTGGAGTGGGCAAGAGCAGTATTACTGCATCATTAGCTGTAGCTCTTTCCAGAAAGCATGATATAATCTGCGCAGATTGCGATGTGGATGCAGCAAATCTTGGGCTTGCATTAGGATTAAAACAAGATGATTCTGGGAAAGAGGAGATGATCACAACAAACCAGAAAGCTGTTTTTGACAAGGATAAGTGCATCTCGTGCAAAAAATGCTTAGAATCATGCCATTTTAATGCTATCTCCTGGAAGGATAATAAGCCTGAGCTAAAACAGTTTGGCTGCGAAGGCTGCGGAGTATGCCAGCTGGTATGCCCTGCAGGTGCAGTAAGCCTTATTGATGTTTATAATGCAAAGGTTGGATGCGGAAAAACTAAATACGGATTTAGTGTTGTTTCAGGCCAGTTGGAAATGGGTGAATCAGGCTCAGGCAAAGTTGTAGCTGCTGTAAAATCCCTTGCTGAAAAGCAGGGTAATGGCGCAGAGATAATGCTGATTGATTCTGCTGCGGGGATAGGATGCCCTGTAATTGCATCTGTTACAGGAAGCGATTATGTGATTGCAGTTACTGAACCCAGTTCCTCAGGATTTTCTGATCTGAAAAGAGCATTAGAGGTTGTCAGGCACTTCAGAATAAAATCTGGAATTATTATAAACAAGTCTGATATAAATGAAGAATATGCTGAAAAGATAGAAAAATTCGCAAAAAATCATAACATTAAAATACTATTAAAATTTCCTTATGATAGGTGCTTTGTTGATGCTCTTGTCAATATGACACCAGTAATTGAATATAATCAAAAATACCTGCCAAAATTTAATGAATTGATTGATAACTTAAAAAGTGAATTAATATGAAACATGCACGAATATTTGGGTCTATATTTATTGCCTTAATACTGTTTGCAGGCATATCTTTTGCACAGGAAGATGATAATATTGTCAATATACATATGTTCTACGGTAAGGGATGTCCTCATTGCGGAAGGATGCACGCATTTCTTGAAGATATGCAGGAGAAATATCCTTCTCTGAATGTGAATGAATATGATACTTACTTTGATCAGGAAAACAGGGAGTTGTTCCAGAAGATGGCAGACTCATTTGAGACAGAAATCGAAGGTGTGCCTACTTTATTCATAGACGACAAGGTGGTTGTCGGATTCAGTACTTCAATAGGGGAGTCAATTGAAGATGATATAAAAGTATGCATAGAACAAGATTGCGGCGACCCGATTAATAAAGTAAGGACAGAAGAGACTATTGAAATGATAGGTGCAAGCTCTCCTGCAGAAAATCCTGAAAAGACACAGCTCAAAAAAGCTTTGACTATTCCTGCGGTAGTTTCAGCAGCAGCAGTTGATGCTATTAATCCATGTGCATTTGCTGTTCTTATTATCCTTCTGACAACTATCCTTGCATCTGGTACTAAAAGAAGAACATTGTTTGCAGGCATTGCATTTACAGCATCCATATATATATCATATTTCCTTATGGGGATTGGGCTTTATTCAGCAATACAGGCTGCAGGGTTGACCAGAACATTCTATGGCATTGTTGCAGTTCTGGCTATAATGGTCGGGCTGTTTAATCTTAAGGATTATCTCTGGTATGGCAAATGGTTTGTAATGGAAGTGCCTAGGTCATGGAGGCCTAAGATGAAATCCCTGATAAAGGGAGTCACTTCTGTGCCTGGAGCATTTCTGATAGGTTTTGTTGTAAGCCTGTTTCTGCTGCCATGCACATCAGGCCCTTATATCGTAATCCTTGGACTGCTCGCTGAGACAGCAACAAAAAGCACTGCTTCCCTTTTGCTGCTGCTTTATAATTTCATATTTGTGCTGCCAATGCTCTTGATAACATTTGCAGTGTATTTTGGCTTCACAACAACTAAACAAGCAGAGGAATGGAGAACTAAGAAACTTAAGGTGCTGCATCTTATTGCAGGAATCATAATCCTGCTTTTGGGAGTTGGCATGTTTGCTGCTATGTGGCTTGGGATGCTTTAGTAAAAAGTGCTTGAGAATATGTTGGGTTTGGAACTGGTTGTGCTTTGGGAGATTTTTAAACTGGTTGAATTCGACGGGATTAAAATTAGTCAAATAATTCTAGGAGGGAATCATGATTTTATCATCTTTTACATGATTCCTTAATTCTTCTAAAGTAAGCATGTCATATATCTCTATTAATTTTTTTATTTTTGTATTTTCTGTATTTAAGCAAAATAATTTTGCTTTGCCAATATTTCTTGTGTGTTTTATTATTTTATATTTTATCAAATTATCCCATATTCTGTATAATGTTGCCCTTCCAATTCCTGCATTTTCTGCTATATCTGTTATAGAAAAGTCTAATTCTCGTTCTGTAATTAAATAATTAAATACTCTAATCATTGGAGAATCTCCCATGAATCCTATAAATAATGATTTGTTTTCCGTTTTTATCACCTGCGAATATGGTATGTATAACTGATATAATTCTCTTATAATGTCGTAAGTATAACTTATATTTAAATATTCCTATTCTGAGACAATATTGTCTCATAATGGGATGTGGGTTTTATATAGTTGATATTAAAATTATCATATTGATGAATTTAACAATAATAGATATTAAAGCGAGAATTATAAGAAAATTAGTGCAGTGGAGAAAGTGGAGTGGTTCACATACAGAAAATGTGATTAGCGGATTGCCATCACATCTAAGAGGAGATAAGCTTACTAAAAATGCTTTGAAGGAGTTAGTTAAAGATAGGTGGTTAATTCCTATAATTAAAACAAAAGAGACGCATTATTCATTGAATCCTAGAAAAGCTGATGAAATATTGAAATTTTACGAGAAATATTGTAAAAGATAAGGATAGTTATATAGAAAATTAGAGAAGAAAATAATTAGATTTTGTTCTGCTTTATTTCTAATCATTAGCACACACAAAACCACAACATATATAAACAAATACATACTAATAACTATTAAATTAGTTATTATAATAAAATGAACACTAAAAAAGAAGAAGAATTGATATTGCTGGAAACATTCAAGCATAAACTAGCTCCAGCTATCTTCACGCAAAGGCAATTAGATG
>JAYEPB010000103.1:0-2417 GCA_034723595.1 Nanobdellota archaeon | reverse complement strand
ACCAAAACGAAGAAAATGACAAGAATATTAAAAGTGTGAACTGATTATCAAATTGAACAAAAATCAAATCAACCCAAATATTTATATATCACACCAGCCAACAGAAAAATATCACTTAATTAAGGAGATAAACTATGGCATCACAGGATAAAAACAAACCAGAAGAAAAATCAATAGGAATTACTGTAAAGAAAGAAGAAGATATAGCAGAATGGTATTCACAGGTTGTTCTGAAATCAGAGCTTGCTGATTATGCCCCAGTCAAGGGCTGCATGATAATAAGGCCATATGGCTATGCGATCTGGCAGAACATAATGGACTATTTCAATGGAGTTATGAAGAAACTGGGAGTACAGAACGCTTATTTCCCTCTTTTTATTCCAGAATCCTTCTTTAAAAAAGAAGCTAAACATGCAGAAGGCTTTACTCCAGAGGTTGCATGGATATCAACACCTGATGAAAGCGGTGAAAGGCTTGCTGTAAGACCCACTTCTGAGACAATCATGTATGATTCATATTCAAAATGGATAAGAAGCTATCGTGACCTTCCTTTAAGGCTAAACCAGTGGTGCAATGTCGTAAGATGGGAGACAAATGCTGTCAAGATGTTTCTCAGGTCAAGGGAATTCCTATGGCAGGAAGGGCACTGTGTATATGAGACAGAGGAGCAATGCGAGATTGAGACAAAGCTTGTGCTTAAGGAATACAGGAGGCTTGCTGAAGATATACTTGCGATGCCTGTCCTTGCAGGAAGAAAAACTGAGAAGGAGAAGTTTGCAGGCGCAAAGTCAACTTATACAATAGAGGCTTTCATGCCTGACGGCAAGGCTGTGCAAAGCGGAACAAGCCATAATCTTGGCCAGGGCTTTGCAGAAGCATTCGGGATCAGCTATCTTGGCAGGGATGAGAAAAAGCATACACCCTGGCAGAATTCATGGGGGATCTCAACCAGGATGATAGGTGGCATGGTATTGCTGCATTCTGATGATAAAGGTCTTGTTCTGCCTCCAGTGATTGCTCCAGTCAAAGCAGTCATAGTCCCAATATTGATTGGTGATACAAAGGAGAAAGTGCTTGATAAATGCCAGCAAATCAAGACTAAGCTATATAAGGAATTCAACTTTGATATAAAGATCGACGACAGGGAAGATTACAGCCCTGGATGGAAATTTAATGAATGGGAACTCAAGGGAGTGCCTCTCAGGATTGAGATAGGTCCAAAAGATATTGATAAGAAGCAGGTAGTCATGGTAAGGAGAGACACAGGAGATAAAGAGTTTGTTCCTGAAGATAAGCTGCTTGCAAAGACAAAAGATCTTCTTGAACTGATTCAGGAAAACCTTTTTAAGAGAGCAAAGAAACGCATAGATGATTCTATTGTGGAAGTCAAGACATGGGATGAGTTCATGGATGCTGCAAAGCAGAGAAAGCTCATCAAAACAACATTCTGCGGCTCTCCTGACTGCGAAGAAAAGATAAAATCAGAATCAGGTGGCGTAAGCTCACGATGCATGATTTTGGACGAAGAAAAAGCTCCAGCCGGTTCTGTATGCGTGAAATGCGGAAAGCCTGCTGACTATCTTGTATATTTCAGCAAAAGCTATTAGTAAAATTTGCTTTTTCCATTGATGTATTCATTTCAAGGGTGTTCTATCAAATAAGCGAATAAGGCACATCAAGAACATTGTCCTAATTGAAGATTTTACAAACTGTCGAAAGTGGGTTTTCCATCACTTTGTTAAAAGAATTTTTAAAGGAGTAAAATCCTTTTTCATTTACTACAATTTTCCCCATATCCTGCTGAGATACTAAGAATATCAAAGGGTTTATAAAGATAAGTTCAATACTAAATTTATAGATAATTAAAATGACAAAGATTGTAAGAAGCAGGAAGGCGGTTGTTTTAGGAACATTAGGGGGTTTATTTCTCGGCCTAACTTTAAATCTAAATGATTATAATGCTGCTGATATGCAATTAGCTTACGAAACAGGCCTAAGAACTGGTTATGAGATTGGAAGTCAACAAACAAATGATCAAATTACCCCTGATATGTATAAACCAAGAGTAAATCCAATTATTCCTGTTCTAGACAATCCTTCAACCCCCCTGATTGAGAGACCTGCTTTTTTAGAAAATAAGTCCTGGAAAAAATATATCTAAACATCTTTTCGTAACATTAATAATATGGATATATTTTCTGATTAAATAATGATAAACAATATTCTATGGAACATTGATGCTTTGGGATATGATGTATTTTTACTTGTTTTAATCAATAAATCTCTTATCTTTTGTTCATTTAATTTTGCAATATCTTTAGGATTAATATTATGTTTAAGAAAATTAAGAGAAGACTTACAAAAAATGTCACTAAAACATTTTTCATACTCTGGAAAGAGTATATGTAAGTCTCCCC
>JAYEPB010000102.1:0-10473 GCA_034723595.1 Nanobdellota archaeon | reverse complement strand
CAAAAATGATACAAAGATACGTCTTAACAGGAGGACCAGGAAGCGGCAAGAGCAGCATAATTCTTGCCCTTGAGCAACAGGGAGAATTTGTGATAAGAGAAGCTGCAGAAGATTACATAAGATTCAGACAAGCACAAGGCCAGAAGGAACCATGGACAGAACCAGACTTCCAGGACAGGATACTGGACCTGCAAATCCAGAGGGAATCAAGAATACCTTATTATGCAGAGCGAGTCTTCATTGACAGGGGATTAGCTGACGGACTGGCATATGTAGCAGAAGGAACAAAAACATACGCTAGGATAAAGGAAGCAAGCAAAACAAAGTACGAAAAAATCTTCATTATAGCACTACTTGATGATATTGAAAAAACAGCAATAAGGCGCGAGAACTACGAAGAAGCAAAAACAGTAGAAGATAATCTTCATAGAATTTACAAAGAACTGAACTATGAGCCTATAAGAATAAACTCTGGACCTCTTGAAGAAAGGGTTCAGGATATAAAGACGAAAATAGATGCGATGAATCAAGAGCAGAGGACACGGACACATGAAAATGGAATAAAATTCTAAATAAGGAGGTAAAAGAAAAATGAAAATGAAAACAGAAAAACCACCACTAGAAAAATATAGCCTTAATGTCTTAGAGCATACTATCTGGAAAAATGGGAAAGTGTATGAATTACTTGAATATGACGAAGGCAAAGATTTTGAATATAAGCATATAGTTAGAGCGACCATAGATGGAAGAGTACATTGCAGGAATTTTAGCATAGAAGGTGCATACTCTTATGAGGACCTTGTGGATAGAATAGAAAAAAAGGATAAAAGATACCAGGAAAGAGAAAGAAATATGACTTATGAAGAAAGAGAAAAAATGAACAGTGTTGCTCGAAATATTGACAAAGTTGGAAGATTATATGATAGATACGGCGACTCTCATGATTTCATAGGAGAGTAAATAGAGTAGAAAAACAAAAAAAATCGCACAAACTTAGCATAGCTGAGTTTTCACACAGAACCAGAAAAAACTGAAAACAAGAAGGAGGTAAAAGAAAATGAAATCATTCAAAGGAGAAAAATGGAGCTATCACTTTGATAGAAAAAGAAGAAAAATTACCGAAAATATTAACAAAAAGATAAAGGGTTATGAAATGGCAGGAGATAAAAAAGCAGATTATCTTAAACAGCAACTTGAAAAAGTGCAAAGTGGATTAAATGTTCCAAAAGACATCAAAGATGAATACCATAAGATCAAAAATATGCTTGATGACTACTCCATGGAATGCCACCAGATACATAATGAAATAAAACAAAAAATAAGACATCTGCTGTGGTCTAATGAAAATGAAATATTAGTATGTGCTTATAAATCTCTTAAATCCTCATTAAATCAAATAAAAGAAGAAAAAGAAAAAGCACTAGATTCTTATACCTGTTTTGATGAAAGCAAAGAAGAAACACCCTCAATATCTTCAATAATAAGCAGGATTTCATCAGGATTTAATCCCAAGATTAACGAACTTGAGGGTGTGCTAACTGAAGCCAGGAAAGTAATAAATAAAAGAGTAGGTAGCCTAATGCAAAGCTACTATGATAATCAGCCATTCTTTAAAATTGGACTCCCAATTGCCAGGCATAAAATGGATTGGCAGGAATGTATAGAAATAGAATATCAGAGTCCTGACCCAGAGATAAGAAAAATAACAGAATCAGCTTATGAAAATATTTGGCAGGATTACCTTAAGCAAGATTCAAAGTGAACTTATAGGTAAAAAGATTCGATTGAAAAAAGATTTCATTCACTAACCTCTTTGAGCAATAATTTCACTTCTTCAACAATAGCTTTCTTCTCATCAGTAGAAATGATATCATCAGGAGTTTCGTCAAGAATTATTAATCCTTTTTCAAGATGATGCTTTGCAAGAATATTATTGCCCTTCTCTTTATATACTACCCCTAATAAAATATCATTTTGAGGTAATTCAGGTATGATTTCACTCATTTGCTTGCATAATTTCTCTGCCAGATCATAATTTTTACTTTCCATCAACTCAGAGTAATAAACCTCAAAAAGAAAAGGCGCATCATTGAAATTATCAATTACAAAATCATATTTCTTATTATCATCTAAAGCAAAAAATTCGCTTTCAATATCTGTATTCTCTTTATCTTCCATTTCAATATCTCTAAAATCATTTTTCAGCATTGCTTCTATCCGGTTATCTGGAATTCCCTGCCCCTTGCATAAAGTTCTGACTTTTTCTTCATAAGCTTTTTTTTCAGATTGACTCATCACATCTGCACTATGCGTAAGCCATTTAACATATGCTTGTGAATCATCAAGCCAGCTTCTATTATCAATACTCCATAAAAGATATTTGATGCAAAGAACAAGTTCATGTTTTGTTATTTTCCTTTCATTAAGAATTTCAATAAGATTCTCATAAAGATTTGCTTCAAAATGCGATTCAAAATAATCTTCATCTTTATCAAGATTATCTAAGAAATGTTTCAGATAATGGATTATCTCTTTATCTTTAATACTCCGATTATTCAAGAATTCATCAAGAACACAGTTCTCTATTGCAAACAAAAACTCTGCATATTCCTGTTCTTTGTCCAGTATGGTCTTTAGATTCTCTGCAACAATCTTCGAATCTGGTTTTAATAAATCTATTATTTTCTTACTCATTTTCTTTCACCTTTTCCTTTATATCAGCAAATTTTTTCACAAATTTGTCAAAATCAGATTCTATCTTTTGAATCTTGTTAAATTTCTCATACTCCCTGAAAGCTTTTTCTTCTGCCTGTTTAAAAGAGATTATTCCCTTATAATCAAAAAAACTCGAAACTGCCTTCTCCAATCTCTTGATTTCCTTTTCAGAAAGGTAATTCTTAGCAATTATTGAATCAGATTTTAATATTCTTCCTTCTGGAGATTTCTTCCATGTCTTAAGCCCCATACTTTGTTTTTTAGAATCTACCTGTTTGTAGATTCTTTCAGCAGCAGTCTGTCCTGAAATTGCATAATGAAATTTGTTTTGTATTGTTGCATAAAAGTCTTTTGTAATATCTGAAGTTCTATCATAATCAATACTGCATTCTGCAAATATGTCTGTAATCTGTTGATAGATTCTTCTTTCACTCGCCCTTATCGAACGAACTCTTTCAAGCAGTTCCTTAAAATAATCTTTACCAAAATATTTTCCATTCTTTAATCTCTCGTCATCAAGAGTGAACCCTTTAATTATGAATTCTTTAAGGATCTTAGTTGCCCATATTCTGAATTGTGTTGCTTTTGAAGAATTCACACGATACCCCACAGAAATTATAACATCAAGATTGTAAAACTACCCTTTTCTCTTTACATCCCTATTTCCCTCCTTTTGAACTATTTCCAAAATGGAAACAGTTGCCTTTTTATCTAACTCTCTTTCAGCATAAATATTTTCCAGATGTTTAGAAATTGCAGGAACACCAACACCAAATAGTTCAGCCATCTTTTTTTGAGTAAGCCAAACATTTTCATCATGCAAGAACACTTCTACCTTTATCTTACCATCTGGTGAATTATAAAGTAAAAAATCAGTCACTTCATCACCCATAGTTAATTCTTTAATCATTCCCTCCCAAAAATTAAAGAGATACAGCAGACGTATAAAAATATATCGAATTTGAGAATACAATCATCTATATATCCAGATAAATCTGTCTGGAACATTTAGGAAATACCTCCCTGTTATTTCTTCTTTCTTTACAAATTTTCTTAATGCCTTGTTAATTATCTCATTGGCTTCTTGAGAAACAAGCATATTATGATCTTCAGGTTTAGTCTGTAAAATAAATGATAAAGGCATTAGTCTTCTTGAATTATTTGGGCTAAATAGTTCATCAACATAAAATCTCTGTTCTACTTTATCGCTTGAAATAAAATATTTCATTTTTCCTGATCCAATAAAGAAACTATTGTTTTTGAAGATGAAACTAATTCATTATGATGGATATATGGAAAAAGACTTTGCTTAATTCTATGCATGTCCGAATGTGGACTTTCAACAACTATGCATGCACAACCATCATCCTTAAGAAATCCTGGAATCTTTGATAAAGATGAGGCATTTATCCAATATATTGAATGGAAAAAAGTCATAAAATCATATCCTGATGTACTTTCAAATCTCTCCCAGGTCAGACAATATTTATTTTTAATTATATGTTCTAATTGTGTTTCTTTAAAATTTTGGATTAAGATATTCTGCCAGGACTGTGATGGCTCAAGTATATCTAGACAAATAGAAGAATATGTGTCTAATAACCCAATACAATCAGATAATCCATTTAGAATATTGATCAGTTTTGTACCAGGCCCAGCACCCACATCCAACCAGAGCAAAGGATCTGATTGTTTTAATTTCCATTTTACCCCCCTTATAGTACAACTATCTCTCCATAATCTGTAACTTTTAGTCCTTCTTTTGTTTCTTCTACAATGTCCATTTCTTTTAATTCACGAATATGTTTGTAAAGCATTGCTTGACTAAGATTAATCTTATTTGCAAATCTTGACATAGAAGAAACTTCATGATTGAGCAGATGATTTACTATCTTGTGTTGTCCTGGACTAAGCGAATATGATAAACGAGGAAGACTTACTATTGATTTATCTTCTTTTACATACATGATTTTCTTTACTCTGTTGATTCTTGCATATGATCCAAACAATAGCCCTAATGCTTTAATTTTTCTGCCTGCAGTTATATCCACAAAGATTTCATCTTTATCAGAAAGAAGGTCAATGATTTTAACAGTCTCTTTTGCCACATCAACAATATCATAAATATCTGTTGCAACAGTCTTGATTTCAAGAACAGCACCTAAAGATTGTTTAATCACATCTATTGATTTCTGCTGTTTTTCATCTGGTTCTTTATCAATAAGTAAAATGAGCCTTTCTGCCCCAACTTTTGTAGCTGATGCTATAATTGGCCCAAATACATATATTGTAGCTATTAGGACTTTTGTCATAAGAACTGAAAAACATACGAAATATATAAAGTTTACTGAATTATCAAATTTATATCACTAAATTATAACTTAAATTCCGTTTAAAGTGCAAACCTTTATATATTAGTGTTCTTTTAACGGAAATATGCAATTATCAAAGACAGAAATATTACTACTTGAACAAGTAGCTAAAGGCAATAAATCAGTTAAATCATTAGCTTTAGCTCTAAATGTTAAAGAAAGAAGAATATACGTTATTGTTAACAATTTAGAGGAGAAAAGCTTTATTGAACGAATAAACGGCACTCTAGAACCTAAAGAAGCCTTACACATAAAATTATTTTTACAAGTATTAATAGAATATCCCAATCTAGCTCCTGCAATATCAGACTCAGGAATTCCGATTTTTACAGCATTATTAAAGTCCTCAACAATCGAAGAAATATCTCAAGCTACAGGATTTAAAAAGACAACAATATACACCAAATTAGAAGAAGCTAGAAAACGAAGTATGGTAAGAAAGACCCATTCTACATTTAGATTAAATGAAAAGATGTGGGCTAAACTAATTGAATTCTTAATAGAATTAGACAAATATGAATCCATGACAGATATTAGAATCCCCTCAAGTTCAACAATATACTACAAAAAAGATAAAGAGATATTATTTGCGTCAAAAGAAGAAACAGATGCAGAAAAGACAGCATTTTCAGCTTATGAAAAATACGGAATTAAATTACTTACAGTTAAAAACTATTATTACTTACCTAGAAAAATATTAACTAAAGAGGATATTTTAAGACATTCACTTTACATAGTTGAAAAAGAAAAAGGTATTCGAAATTTAATTTTCATTGCATTATTTTATGCAAAATTCAGAGATGAATTCAAGATCAAACACGAAATACTTATGAATATCAGTGCAGTTCTTGCAAAAGGTAAAGTTGAAGGATATCCTAGCTATCAAGAAATAAAAGATAGAGCAGAAGTATATGGAATTGAGGTGTAATTAAATGATAACAAATTATGATGAAATTGAAAAACTGTTTAAAGAAATAGATAAAGTTGCTGAAAAGAAAATAAATCTATTTGTTATCGGTGGAGCAGTTCTACTACAACAAGATTTAAAGGACGGAACAAAAGATATAGATCTTGTCGTAGATACTAAAGGAGACTTTATGGAATTTCAAAAAGCATTAGAGAACTTAGAATTTAAACCTCAAATTCCTGGAAAAGAATATGGACATATGAATCTAAATCAAATATTTCAAAAAGGAGATTTTAGAGTTGATTTATTCTATAAAGAAGTATGTGGAAAGTTTTCATTGACAGAAGATATGATGCAAAGAGCAAATACTATTTTATATCTAGAAAAATTAAATGTAGCTCACTGCTCAAATGAAGACATATTCTTATTCAAAACAATGACTGAAAGAGATGGGGATCTTGAGGACTGCATAAGATTAGGTGTGCCAGGTATTAATTGGGAAATAATAATTAAAGAGCTTCAAAATCAAATCAAACACAGTAACCAAGACTTATGGATTACTTGGGTTGGTGAAAGACTGGACATTCTTGAAGATAAAGGACTAGTAATTCCAGTAATGAATGATTTTGATAAATTACGAAACAAATATTTTGAAGATCTTGAAAAAAGACAATCTCAAGATTGATTTTCTTGTTTGTAAACTTCAGCAAGTTTTGTTAATCCAAAAACACCATCGCCCATTCTCATAAACACATTATGAGAACTTCATAAACAATTAGGCGTACTCTATAGACGAAAAACAAAGGAATTAGCCAAGTTTATTACCTGGCTCTATAGTCCTGAACCGTACCTATTAATCATTCTCTACCCGAGGAGCAAGAATAAACATAAGCTGAACCCTGTCAACAACCTTATACTCTAACTTGAGAGGATAATCCTTATTAAAATAGATTGCTACATTTTCAGAAAGCTTTGAACCGCCAATCATCTTTTTAAGATATTCCAAAGAATACTTTGAGCGGACCTCTTCATTACCTTCCACATCTATCTTAATCTCATCATTGCCCTCAAGCTCTACTTTCACATGCGAAAGGTCGCCTTCTGCAAGAAGTGTGAACTTATTAGGAGATGCAATGAAATTGACAGAATCCGCCACAATATCAGCATCCTCAATGCACTCATTAAGCGTAGAAGAATTCATCTGTATAGATGCAGGAAATGAAAGATCAGGGATTTTCTGCTCTTTTTCCTCAAGATCAATAATTGGAAGGCTGAATGTTCTTTTTGATGTCCCTTTAAGCACTATTTTAAGCTTATTATCCTTTTCAAGACTAAGTGTCACAACATCATTTGGTTTTGCTCTCTTAAGAAATTGCTTGAAATTGTTCAGATTGATTGCTAAATCAATCGGTTCTTTTACTTCATACTCTGTAAATGTTGATGAAAGCAACTTGAATACAACCATAGATACATTCGCAGGATCCATAGCCACAAGCTCAATAGCATCACTTGTTATTTTAAATCTTGCTTCACTAACTAGTTCTGAAATAATTGCTATGCTGTCTTTTAGATATTTTGGTTCAACTAAAGTGAGTTTCATGATATTCCCCCCTATTTATATAGCATTAATAAACATAATTCCTCATAATATTCAAGAATCTGTAAACTCCATATCTTATTTAAATTCTTCTATTTTTGTATTGTAATGCATTCTCCCTCTTTTATCTGGTAAACATTTTTATAATCCATTTCTTCTGCAAGATCCTTTAGCGCTGTTGTCATATGCAAATCACCATGCGCAGGTATTATGTTCTTCGGTCTGACCATATTGAAAAGGTCACGCAAATCTTCTCTTGCTGCATGACCACTCACATGGATGTCTTTAAAAATTCTTACCTTATGCTTCTTCAGCATATCTTCAAGAACCTTCCGGTTCTGCCTATTTGTTTCAGTAGGAATTGTCGTGCATGAGAATACTATATGATCGCCGGGCTTAAGCTTAAAGCCCATAGAGCCTGACGCAATCCTTGATAAGACAGCTTTTGACTCACCCTGATGACCTGTTACGACTACCATATACTTACCTCTTTCAGAATCAGATATCCTTCTAAGCCTATTAGGAATCTTATTTCCAAAAGATACTATCTCTACATCTTTGCTGAAATTGATTATTGCAGTCTCTTCACCTGCTTTCACATACTTAGCAAGGCTTCTTCCTGCAAATATTATCTTTCTATTAAGTTTTTTCCCAAACTCTATTATAGACTTCAGCCTGGCAAGATGTGATGAAAAGGTAGTCACAAAGATAATTTTTCCAGTTGCATCAGTCCCAAGCAGGACATCCTTAAGCATCTGTTTTGCCACAGACTCAGAAGGCATCTTTCTCTCATCATAAGCATATGTCGAATCCACTATCAAAGCCAGAACTCCTGAATCCCCTAATTTCTTAAGCCTTGCAAAATCCGGCTTTTTTCCAAGAGTAGGCTCCATGTCTAATTTGAAATCATTAGCATATATTATAGTCCCATATTTAGTATGAATTGCAATCATCACAGTCTGTGGTGTCGAATGTGTTATATTGATGAACTCTATTGTGATATTCTCTGATAACCTATATGTAGAATTTGGATTTAGCACAAGAATCTTATTCCTGATCCGCATTCTTGCATCTTTTAGTATAGCATTCACAACTGCTGCAGAAAATGGTGTGCAGATTATAGGAGCATTAAATTCATCTGAAAGAAAAGGTATTGCACCAATATGGTCAAGATGCGCATGAGTAGGGATTATCGCTTTTACTTTATCCTTCCACCCCTCAATTACAGATATATCTGGAATAGCATTCTGCTCTATCAGCTCCTCTTTTGTCAGCCTGCTTATATCTTCATCTTCAGTATATCTTATGTAATTCTCAAGATGTATGCCCATATCGCAGATGACAACCTCATCATCTACCTTTATTGCGGTCATATTCCTTCCTATTTCACTATATCCTCCTACTGCAAAAATTTGAACAACCATATCTATCAGAAAAAGAAACACTTGTATAAATACTTTTGGGATTATTGAAATCCCAACTTGGTGCAGATTATCCTTATTCTATTTTATAAGGTTTCTTACTTGCTTCTTTCCAGATTATATTAAAATTATCCTTATATGAATCAGCTATCTGCTTTGATTTTATTTCAATTGCTATCATTTCTGGTTGCCATATTTGTATAAGGATTGTATCTTCATATATATGAGTTGCTACAGGTGTTGCATATTTAGGATGAATATATCTTATTTTATGCTTAGAAAATTTAACCACATACTCTCTAGTATATATACCTCTATAATGAATATTTTTTTCATCTAATTTCCTATAATATTGCTTTGAATAAATAGGTAATTCTGTCCTTAATTGCCCTTGGATATTAAGCCCATATAACATGATATTCTTTTTTCTAACTATATTATTAAATGCTGATTTCATCCCTTGCGCCCCCCTATAAACCTGCACACTAACCTTATCAGAAGAATATGTGAATAAATTCATCAGTTGAGAGAGTCAACAAAGAAATAAAAAGAAGAATCAATTGGTTTAAATCATTTCAAGCAGAGGCAGGAGCAAAGGCTTTCTTTGGGTTATTCTTTCATCATTTCAATGAAAACTATTCCAACATAGGATAATTGACTTTGCCCAATTTTAGAAAGATTTTTATAATCCTTTTTTGTGTTTTTAATAAGTACTTTTATTGATTTTAACATTCTTCATAAGAATTAATATCACCCATTACAAAACTTACTTGTTTTTTCATTATTATTTCTTTTTTTAATAAAATTGTAAATTTTTGAATATTTTTCCAATATTCTTTCCCTTCAACATTAAAGCAATAAAAACCTACTTCCTGAATCTCTTTTTTTGTTATTTTTTTTTCATGAGGGGAACATAAAAATAATTTTATAATTTTTTCAAGTTGTTCTATACCAATTCCTTCATATTTATGAACAATAGAACCAGGCAATTCAAGTAACCCTAAAACATCCTCTGCTTGATCCTTCCAATGTTTTTTAGCACGTTTTCGTACTGATTTATTTTGATGTTTCATTAAATCTAATGTACTTTGAGGTATTATATATGGGGATTTCTTATTTTTTATGAAGGGTTCAACTGGACTAATAATTGATTCACTATCCATAAATATTGTTGTAGCAGGAAATATTGGAAAAACCATGGCACTTTTAGCAAAATTTGGTATTGCCACAAAAAAATATTTTTTAAATTTTAAGCGAAGTTCTAATGCAAGTGATTTTCCAGAATTTGAATAACCTCCAATTCCCTCTAAAATTACTAAAGCAGAGTTATATTTTAATTTTGATAAAAATTTTTTGATTTGGGATAAATGTATCCGGTCAATTTCTTTGTTTTCATTAAAAACAATATACATGATATTTATGCCTAATTCATCTTCTGCATTTTTTAATAAAACTTTGAGT
>JAYEPB010000101.1:0-10567 GCA_034723595.1 Nanobdellota archaeon | reverse complement strand
CTTTGGAATGGAATACAGGGAAAAAGTTGGAGGAACCCATGGTCATTCATATGTGATGCTTCATGAGACAGAGATGGATGCTTTCATTGCGCAGGCAGATACATTCAATGACAAGGTCTGCTTCCTTCTTGACACATACCAGGTAGGCGGTGCAGTCGAGAAGATGATCTATATTGTGAAAGAAAAGAAGCTGAATAACTTCGCAATGAGAATAGACAGCGGCGACCTTGTAGCCCAATACAAGTATATCACCAGCAGGCTGAATAAAGCAGGATTTGACAGGGCACAATACCAGATTGTCGCATCAGATGACCTCACAGCAGGCAGGATAGCAGATATGGAAGCGCAGGGATGCAAATTTGACAAATACCTTGTTGGCACATTTGTTGTCAACCCCCCAAAACCTTTAGGAGGTGTGTACAAGCTTGGAGCATATCAGGATAAGAAAGGGGAATTGATGATGAAAGGCAAGATGTCAGAGGATCCTGCAAAATCAACACTTCCTGGAATAAAGCAGATATACAGGGTATCTGGCAAAGATAACAGGTTCACAAAAGACATAATTGCATTAGAAGGTGAATCCATTGACAGCTACCTTGAGCAGGAAGAGACTGCTGAGCCTTTGCTGATAAAAGTGATAGATAAAGGAAAGCAGGCATATGATATCCCTTCAATCAAGGACATCAGCAAATACAGGGAAGAGAGGCTGTCAAGGCTTCCAGAGAAATACAAAGCAGGAAAAGAAAAATATCCTGTGATAATAAGCCAGGGCATAAGGGAAGCGCAGGAAAAAGTTAAGCAATATGTCCTGAACGAGCAGATAACCAATTAAGAGGATAACAAGGAGGTAACAAAAATGAAAAAAATAAAACAGATTTTATGGGATACAGATACGCAGAATGATTTCATAATGCCAGACGGAACACTATCTGTTCCTGGAGCATATGGGATGATAGAGAATTTTGGAAAAGCAATTTATCACTTCCAAAACAAAGGCATACCTGTTCTTGGATCAGTTGATGCTCATACTGGCCCTGAACTTATATCTGGAACAAAAGATCAGTATTTTCCATTGCACTGCATAAAAGGCACAAAAGGTCAGCAGAAGATTACATCGACGCAAGGAGATATACTCTATGTATCTGACAACAAATACACAGATAATGCTTTGGATTTGGTTGTAAATGAGGTTATGGATGGAAGAAGAGTCTATGTAGAAAAACAAGGACTCAGCTTACTATCAAATCCCAATATCATTGATCTCATTGAGAAATTAGGTGTTGAAGAAGTCTATCTCATGGGTGTTGCAACAAACATCTGCGTAAAAGAAGCATTTGATGCATTCAAGGACATGCAAAAGAAAGTGTATTTAATACACTCTGCAATAAAAGGACTTGATATCCCTGGCAGCACTGAAAAACAAGGTCTTGAATATATGCTAA
Source organism: Nanobdellota archaeon (assembly GCA_034723595.1). Taxonomy (GTDB): domain Archaea; phylum Nanobdellota; class Nanobdellia; order Woesearchaeales; family JAGLGH01; genus JAGLGH01. The sequence continues at coordinate 9,125 of JAYEPB010000101.1, read as the reverse complement.
AGTCAGGAGCAGAGATGTACAGGTTTTGACAAAAAGAGAGGTGAAAAATATGAAAAACAAAAACAAAAACAAGGAAGGACTTGAAATGAGAATCAAAAAAGCAAAGATTGATCCTGCATTAGTCTCAAGGCAGATTGAAGACTTTATAGTTGAGCAGGTAACACTTGCAGGAGCTAAAGGCGGTGTTGTAGGATTATCTGGTGGCATTGATTCAACTACTGTTGCTTATCTTGCAAAAAGAGCATTTGACAGGTACAATGCATGCGATTCCAATAACACTCAGCTTATGCTTTATGGATTGATTATGCCAGCAGGCAAGCTTGGCTATGGTGATGCAAGGGAGGCAGAAGATATTGCAGAAAAGCTTGGAATTGAATCTGAAATCATAGATATAAGCCCAGTGCTTGAGGCAAGAAAAAAGCTCAACCCCAAAATATTCAGCAAAAAGTTCCATTATGGCAATTCAGCATCAAGGGAAAGAATGATTCAGCTCTATGGCAAAGCAGCTGACAAGAATCTGCTTGTGCTTGGAACAGGAAACCAGGATGAAGATTTTTGCATAGGATATTTTACAAAATACGGAGACGGAGGAGTCGATATAAGTCCCCTTGGAAATCTTTCAAAACGGCTGGTAAGGGTGCTTGCCTCCTATGTAGGTGTATCAGATACAATAATCCAGAGAGAACCAACAGCAAGATTATGGCATGGACAGACAGACAAGGCTGAATTAGGCTATGATTATGACCCTCATGTTGAGACAGTAATTGCCGGATTTGAGCAGGGCTATAATCGAAAAGATGTGCATCAGATAACAGGATTTGATTATAGAATTATTGATGACATAATGGCGAGGCATATTAAGAATGAGCATAAGATGAAGATGCCTCCAGCAGCTGAGGTAAGTCTGGAATACAATTAAATATTTAGAGCGGAGTATAAAAAATGAAAAAAGCAATAAAAGAACTAATGGACATAAAAGGCAGGAATTTTTACAGCTTTACAACAGCCTGCCTTTCATTAGTTGATGAAAGCAACAGGATCAATGAAATATTGAAAAAAAAGAATAAGCAAGTCCTGAATCTATCAGATGCAGATTTCATTGTTGTAACCACCTGCGCAGTATCAAGAGATTCAGCGCAAAACTCTGTTGAAAACATACTGCGCTTAAATAAGGATTCAGGAAATAAGCCAATTTTTGTAGGCGGATGCCTTGCAAATGCAAAAGAAAGAGAAGAATTAAACAAAATAAAAAACATTAGATTCTTCACAGCAGATGATATATTCAAGAAAATAGGCAAGGTTGACATTATCTGTGAAAAAACAACATCCAGATGCGAGCCTTTCTGGCTTAAGGATATGTCTGAAAAGAGAAAGCACCTGGAAAAACTGCAGAATAAAAATAAAAGGCTTGCAGAGCTATATGCATTTACCACAGATGGGATTGTTTTTCAGGATATGCCATTTGAGTTTGATACTATCAGGCTGTCAAAAGGATGTAACAAAAGATGTTCATACTGCGCTATCCCTAATAATAGGGGGAGATATCTGGAACATGATTTTAGTTATGTTTCTGCTCAAATCAAAGACAGCAAAAATAAGCATCTGCTTTTGATAGGTGAAAACCTAGGCTGCTACAAGGATTTTGATAAGATCTTTGAATATGCCATCAGCAAAGGTAAGATCCTGATGTTGAGATACATTGAGCCTGAATATGTCCACAGGATAAAAAGAGAATTCCTCAAGAACATTATTTACATAGGTGTTCCTCTGCAAAGTGGGTCTAAGAAAGTGCTTAAAGATATGCGCAGGCCAGGAAATCTTGCAGCAGTAAAAGAGAAATTCAAAGAATGGGAGAAATACAATATCTTCCTTGGTACTTCAGTTATTCTGTCATATCCTACAGAAAATATAATTGACTACCTAAGGACTTTGTATTTCATTGCATCTGCTCCAGTTAATTATGTTTCATTTCAGAATTTTTCTCCAAGAGAAAATTCCCCTGTGTTTGAACAATATAAGGAATGGGACAATAATAACCTTAAGGCAAAGATCAAATTTTGGATATTTGATTGTCTTGTTAAACTCAAAAGTAGATTAAATTATGCTGCAATCAGCAATAGAGGTAAACAAAAATGAGAGGTAAACAAAAATGACAACCGGACTTATCATAGGAAGATTTCAGCCTTTTCATAAAGGGCATTATAATGCTGTAAAGGCTGTAATTGAAAATAAAGAATATTGGGAGATTGAAAAATTGATATTTGGTATAGGCAGCGCTCAGCTTAAAAATCAACTGGAAAATCCATTTAGCTATGATGAACGCAGACTTATGGTAGAATTATCATTTAAAGAAAACAATTGCATTGAAGTATATCCTATTACAGATATAAATAATTATGGCAAGTGGGTAAAGCATGTAATTGATTCAGTACCTCACTTTGATTATGTGCTGACAAACAATGAGATTACAAGGCAGTTGTTTGAGGAAGATGGTTATCCTGTAAAAAATTTGCCTATTGAGACTATAATCAGCGGCGTTGAAATCAGGGAGATGATTATCAAAGGTAATGATTGCTCAGACCTGTTGCCAGAAGGAACAAGAACAGTAATGAAGGAGATAAAAGGCTATGAGCGGATAAAGCAGCTTTATAGGGATTCGCATAGAAATCCAGTTCCAACTACTGATATTATAATAGAATTGTATAGTAAGAAAGGAGACTATAAGGGACTTGTCTTTATTGAAAGAAAAAATATTCCTTATGGCATTGCGCTTCCAGGAGGCTTTCATGAATATGGCCTAAGCTCAGAGCAGAATGCAATTAAAGAAGCAAAGGAAGAGACTGGGCTTGATATTGAGCTGATAAATCAGTTAGGAGTATATTCAGAACCTGATAGGGATCCAAGAAGCCATACAATATCAACTGTTTTTATTGCAAAAGCTTATGGGATACCAAAAGCAGGCGATGATGCAAAAAATGTAATTATTGCAGCAGAAGATAATATGCCTGATAATCTTGTGTTTGACCATAATCAGATGATTCGGGATTATCTGAAATGGAAACTAATGTAATCAATGGATGCAATCAAATGAAAAGCATAATTATTGATACAGATATAGACTCAGATATAGATGATGCTCTTGCATTGATGATGGCAATAAAATCCAATCTTGACATAAAACTCATAACAACAGTGCATGGAGACACAAAAGTGCGCGCAAGGATCGCTAAAAAGCTTACCCAATTACTTGGCAAAGAGATACCAGTCGCTTATGGCGAAAATATCCCTCTAAAACAGTCGCACATATTTTGGATTGGAAACGAAGGCAAGGATTTTATTGATAATCATGAGAGATATGATATAATCCCTAATGCAGTAGACAGGATTGCAGAGACTGCTTATGCCAACAAAGGCATAGAGATTGCTGCAATAGGCCCATTGACAAACATTGCAAAAGCCTTGAAAAAATACAAAGGTCTTGAAAATTATATCAGCCATATATATATTATGGGCAATGCAATATTGCATTCTGACAGATATTTCATAAATTACAAGGCGCATAATTTTAAGGTAGATCCAGAAGCTGTTGATATTGTCATAAACTCAAGTATTAAAAAGACAATCATCACTACAACTGTATCTAAGCAGAATTATCTAACAGATAAGGATTTTAGGACTATTAGCTCACTGCATAATAAAGCATCAGATTATATCTGCAAAAGTGTCAAGGTCTGGCAAAAAGTGATGAATTGCAATCTCACCTATCTATATGATCCTCTTACGATTTATCATATCATTGACTATGATATAACAAAGAAGAACACTATTGATAATACTTTGGTCACTATTGATGCAGACAAAGGTTTCAAACAAATATTCATGGATATCATAATGAGATAAGAAAGTAGGGAAAATGGAAAAGAAAACACTGCTGAAAATGGAAAAAAAGATACTCCTTGTGGAAAAGGTAACAAATCTTGAATATCATCAGGCTAAAGGAAATCCTAAATTCAGGAGGCGGCACGAGGAAAAGATGATACATCTGCTGCGTGACCATAAGCGACACAATGAATTTACTGGAAAGCTTGTTAAGATACTTGATACTTCTGGAGCAGATTTTGATAGGCACAAATCTGATAAGATTGAAAATATTAATTATGCTAATTACAGCATGATAATCACATCTGGCGGAGACGGCACATTCCTTAAAGCAGCAGAAAATATAAATGGTCAAACCATAGTAGGCATGAACTCAACTTATAGTAGCTCTAATGAAGGTAGTGCTGGCGGTCTTACAATTATTGACAAGAGAAACCTGTATGAGATAAGGAGAATTTTTACAGGAGATTATAGGTTAGAGGAATGGAGGAGGCTGTATGCATCAATAAATGGCAGGAAGATAGATGATCTTGCAGTAAATGACATTTATGTAGGTCATCCTAAAGGCTATAAGTCATCCCATCTTGAAGTCATAATAGAGCATGAGGGTGACTCTTTTGTATCATCCGGGGCAATTTTCTCTACAGGTATGGGTTCGCATGCATGGTTCAGGTCAGCAGGAGGAACACAGTTTAAAAATGAGCTTGATCTCTTTGGAATAATAATAAGAGAACCCTTTGAAAAAAAGGAAAAATACAAGTTCTCCTCTCGAATATTGTCAGAAAAAGAAAAAGTAGCCATATATCCTGAAAGAGATGATTATGTAGTAGTGTTTGACAGCAAAGATAAAGAATATTCAATCGCTACAGAAGATTATGTGACTATTGGCTTATCAGAGAAAAGTATAAATGTGATACGGTTTGATTAGTGATAAAAGTTTCTTCCGGAAACTTTTTATCGCAAATCTTCCGGATTTTTCTCCAGAATACATATAAAGGATATCCAAAATTTAACCCTTATGAAACAAAAAGGATTACCTTCTTTTGAAAGCTACACTGCTCTGCTTAAAGATATAAAATCTATTATTCAAAAAGGGTTAGTAAAAGCTTACAAGGCAGTTGATAATATTAAAGTGCAGACTTATTGGCATGCTGAGAAATCGGAGATTTCTGGCATCTTAGAAATTTTAATTTCCAAGAGGTTGGAGAAAGAATCATAAGGGAAGAACTAGGTCATAAAGAAAGAGCTAATTATGGCAAAAAATTGATTGATAATTTAGCAAGTGATCTCGGGTTTAAGAGGGATGAACTTTATAGAATTGTCCAGTTTTATAGGGTCTATCCAATTGTCGTGACAGTGTCGCAACAATTAAGCTGGTCACATTACACGAAAAAAAGCAGAAAGCCTTGCCCTTGAGGGCGAGGATGAATGCTATTTGTGTTTTGTGCTTTTTTTGTGTCCTAGAAATCCGTCTCGAAAATCCTGCGCAAGCCCAGTCCTTTAGGGCTGGGTAAGTAGGATTTTAGGATTTCCATGACATGGAATTGATAAAACTCAAAAAAGAAGAAGAACGCAAGTTTTATGAGTTCCAATCAACAATAGAAAGCTGGAGTGTTAGGGAACTTAGGAAAAGAATAAAAAGTGATGAGTACGGAAAAATTAAAAAAACTGGGCAATTATCAATTAAACCACCTTTGCAATTACCCTCTCCAGAAGATGTATTTAAAGAAAACTATAATTGGGATTTCATATCACTTGATGAAAAACATAGTGAGAAAGAATTAGAAAACGCTTTGTTAGATAATATTCAAGAAGTCTTATTGGAGTTTGGAACTGGGTTTGCTTTCATGGCACGACAGCAGAAAATCATAATTAACAATCAATGGCATAAGATTGATCTTCTATTTTATCATGTTTTGTTAAGATGCTACATCATCGTAGAATTAAAAGCAAGAGAACTTAGGCAGGGAGATATTGAACAAGTTACAAAATATCTTACTTATTTTAGAGAACGGAAAATAGGTGAAGACAAGGATCCAATTGCTCTAATAATCTGCAAAAGCCATGACAAAATTGATGTTTACTATAGCGCAGGAAAAAATAAAGAAAATATTTTTGTTGCAGAATATAAAACCAATCTGCCAAGCGCGCAGGAAATAAAAGCTAAATTTAAAAAATAACCAATTCAATGTATTACAATCTTTGCTATAGCAAAAACTTTTAGCTCAGGCAGATGTTTTATAGGCAAATTCAAGATTCCAGTCATTAAGCAAACTCCCTCCTAAAAGCCTCCCTTGCCATGTCCACTGCAAGGTATGCTCCCTGTCTGCCGACATTCTTATAGCTCAAATCCCTATTAACCGAATTATTAATTATATCTGATGACCAAAGAATATTTCCTGTCCTTATGTCAAGGAAATTATGTGTCCCCTGCATTATGCTTCCCATTATTAGATATAATTCCATTTCCACAGCATCGCATTTAAGGATTTCATACCCTTTTTTCATATTCTCTCTTTTTTCACTGACTGTTGCCCTTACTCCCATTACACCGCCATAAAATTCTTTGATTCCAAATGGATCAGCCATATCCTGTTTCCAGTCGCTGTGAAAAAGATTCTTAAACTTATGCTTTCTGTCTTTGATTATATCCTGGGTGTGATTTAGATAATGCTCGCTTATAGTAGATGAGCTTAAGATTAAATCCTGCACTTTTCCTTTAGGATTCAGATTCCCTGCTTTTCCTGTGTATATGAATCTTACTCTCTCTTCAGGATCAAATGAAAATAATATATAATGGAGTATATTTCTCGCCTGTCCCCCATAAGCATACCCCAGGTTCAGTATATGATGATTATCAATGGGAATTATCTGGTAATTAAGGAAATCATCTTTGATTCTTATTACTTTATTTAAGCCCTGTTTAATCTTATGTTCAATATCTTCATCTTCTTTAGCAAGATTTTTAAGAGCCATTGCCTTAAACTGCTTTTGCACAAGATAAGAGCCGTCAAATAACTCAGCTAATCTGCCTATATCTTTGCCAGGAAATCTTTCTTCAGCAATGCCTAAGTAAAGCTCATTTTTCATATCATCAGCTTTTTTAGCAAGGCTGCCAGCATATCTTTTATCTTTTGCAAGATCATCAAAAATGCCTGGCAGGTACCATGACTCTATTGGTATATAGAGCGGACTTATTAGGATATTGCGCATAACATCCTTAAAATCAGTAAATCTTTCTTTTAGCTCATGGATAATGCTGTTATTTACAAAATCTCTTGCTAAAGATTCATACCTTTGACCCATAAGATGATTCTCGCAATAATTCTTTTCTTTAAATTTTACCTCCGTCCCTTTAGCCCTGACTGCTTCCTTAAATGCCCCTATTGTCAGCTTATGCCTAACCTCTCTGAATCTATCTATAGAATTATTCACATAAACAACTTTTTCTTTAATATCAAACAGGCTTAGCTCAGCTGCTCCCTTTATCTTCTGCTTTTCAACCAGAACATCCTCAAGCATCATAAGATTCTTGCGTTTATCTTCAACAGACCATATGTTTTTGGCAATTAGAACTTCCATTATCATCTCCTCCTGTGTAAAGCCATTATAAACCACAAATGTCAGCTCACTGCCTAACGAATCTATATCAGTTTCAGGAGCAAAATACCTGTCCATAGCATACCTGATTGCCCTTTCTCCTGTGATTATATCTCCTAATTCTTTTGCCATAATGTTATGAGAATTAAATTGAATTTATAAATATTACTGAGAAGTGGCAAATAAGGGTTTTGGAAACATTTATATATATATTCTGGTTTTTACAGTATCTCCGCAGAGAATAGTCAGTTAAGAGAGTTTACTCTATTTTAAAGAGGTTTATTGAAGAAAACCAACTTGCTACGTAGCTAAGACCCTTTAGTGTCGTTACCTAACCAATATTAACGTGGACTTTAGAGCCTTCAAGTTGCTTATCTTCTTGAGTTAGATTTTGTAAACTAATTATAAACTGTTTAAAACTGATCTCTTGTTTGTAAAATACAGACCATATTGTCTGTAGTAATTGTTCATAAAGAAAAAAGAAATACCTGACAATCATTTCTTTGGATCTTGTTTTACATCCTGCTTCATCTTGAACCCTAAATCCTGTTTCTATCCTCCATCTACATTTATACGTGGGAATCATTTTGTTCACATCAAAATCTTTTATATTTGTTACAAAACACCAGTCAAAATGTTCCCCAGTGCGACTATCAAAGATTGATTTTAAAAAAGTCATTGAGGTATTATCATGATAAACAGTTTTGTGTTTATTGACGTCAAACTTATAAACTTCAGTTGTTATTTCCCCTGTGTACATTTCATTTAAAGTGTTAATTATTTTTCCTTTTTTCTTAGGAACGAAAATAAGATAAGGAATTTTTAAATGGTTGAGTGTCATCATTATATCTTTAACATAATATTCCCTATCAAAAAGAATTAACTCTATTTCACCTACACATTCTTTGATTAAGGAAAGACAATGGATAATTGCACTACTTTTATTATGACCCATCCTAACAGGTAAGGAAATAAGAGGGATTTTTGCATGTAATTTGCCAGATACTTGACTGCATGTTAAAAATTTAAAAGCACCTGTTCCTTTTTCACTTTTTTTAGTGCCAAAAATATCTACTCCTTGTACATCTCCCCAAAATGTTTCTTTAGTATAATCAAAAGCTAAAACAACTTTTTTTTTAGAAAGATTAATTTTCTTAGCCATAGTTTTAATATAATGCAAATAAGAAAAAGTGAACATTGATTGTTCACTTTCTTTGATATATCTAAAAAGAGTGTCTGCTTTGTCACTAATCGTCTCAGCATAAGTATTGTAAGCACAAGAAGAAAGCAAAACGCCATTCAGTAACCATGGAGAAAGTGCTTTTTGCCTATAATCTAAGCCAAAACAAGTAGTTATGTAATTATCCAATTTTTGAAATGTTCGAAAGGCATTACTTCGATTCATTTTTTTACAACTACATATACTTTCTTACCAATATATTTACTCGAACAAGGAATTTTTCCACCAGTTCCATGAGGAGTTACCTCTTTTTCAAAAATTGTCAGTATTTCATCATCTACTAAGGTAAATTTTTTGTTTGTTGCTTTGATTGCTCTCATAGAGCTCTTTAGAGCTCTACTAGTATATTAATGTTTCGGTTTTTGACACTATCATGTAGAAATCAATTAGTTGCGGAGATACTGTT
>JAYEPB010000100.1:0-32591 GCA_034723595.1 Nanobdellota archaeon | reverse complement strand
AACTAACTCAGGGATTCCTGAATGGAATGTTGAAACAACAGGCAAGCCGCAAGCCATTGCTTCCATTAATATAACAGGAATGCCTTCTTTATTGCAGTCTTTTGCAGTTTTGCCTGGAAGAACAAATATATCTGATTTTTTAATCTCTTTTATCAGATCTTCATGACTTAAGAAGGTCATAAAAGTTATATCTTTGATTTCCAAATCATAAACCATTTTTTCTGCCTGTTTTTTTAGGGGACCGTCGCCAATCAACTTCAGTTCAATATCCTTGCCCTCTTGCTTTAATCCTGAAAACGCTTTAATAATATCAAAGATTCCCTTCTTTTCAACAAACCTTCCTGCGAAAATAAGTTTAATTTTCTCATTAACTCTTTTTTCCTCTTTTATTGTTTCTGTATTGACTCTTATTTCTTTATTTTGTATTTTATTTAGGATTGCATCAATCTCATCTAAATCAATTGATGAATGATGCACATTTACTTTTTCAGCATGGCATCCCAAATTAATCAAATCTTTTTTCATGGAATTAGACCTAACCAAGAACAAATCAGCTTCTTTGAATAAAGGATTATATACCCTTGGGAACTGATTTGGCAGCCTGTATAAATCAAAACCCCTAAAAGATACAACTAAAGGCAGCCCAGTTTTTCTTTTTAATGGCAAAAAGAACAGCCCATCATCACCAAACTGGGCATGAAGCAAAGAAACATCCCTTGACATTATTTCATCTGCGCAAAAGTTCATGAATTGGCTGTAAAGCTTAAGCTGTGAATTTTTTATGAATGGGTAATTGGCAGTGTGTAAAGATTTGAATCGTGGCTGCTCAATGACCTCTACTCCAGAGAATATATTTTCATTTTCCCTAACAACTGAAATTACAGCTGCATAACATGAATCAGATTGATTTATATTCTTAATTTCCTGATATATAAAGTTTTCAGAAGCAGGAAGATAGTTAGATCTGAGATAGGCAATTGTTTTTTTTGATTGTTTTAAATAGTTATTTATTTGCGCAAATGATTTAAATTGTACTTTTTCTCTAATCATAAGATCAATAAACTCATTCAATAATTCAAATTCTTTTTTATCACTGAAAAACTTATGATGAATCATTATGCCAACTATTCCATTCTGCTTTTTAATAAAAAACTCTTTTATTAGTTCTCTTTTATCCTTTAATATCCACTTGTCATCTATTTTGATAAATAAATCCAGACAAATAGGAATATCCCTTATTTTTTGAGGAGGTCTTATTTTATTGTATTCATCAGAATAGCATGATGAAGAGATTATCCTGAAATCAAGTTTTTCAAGCACCTTGATTGTATCTGAATTTAATCTATTGTGAGGCGGAGTAAAAACAAGATTTGGATTTATTTCAAAATTAGACTCTATTTTATTCCTGCCTTTAGAAATGTCTTCATATTGCTCAGAATAGCTCCTTTTATCGCCAAATTCATAGCTTACAGAATCTCCATGTTTTTTATGGCTCCAGCCATGCTGACCTATCTCAATATTATGTTGTTTTTTCTTAATATTATTTAAGTATTCAATCAAATTTTTAGACATTGTGCAAGGTATGACTGAATAATGTATTGGAATGTTTTTATCTGAAAATAGATTATTTAAATCAATAAACTTATCTGTCACTTCATGAACATCATCATCTCTGAAAAATACCCTGCAAGGCTTATTAAGATTGCTTATGAATTCTCCTGCAAATTCAGCGCCATTCAGATCAACTTCAAATTGTTTGCTATCACCCTGATTTTGCTTAGAACTCATTAATTTGTTCAAACAATCCGCAATCTTCATTGGATTCAGTTCTCTTGGATCAAGAATCTCTGCTGAGATTATGTTTTTTATTTTTTTAGCTCGTTCAAGCTGTTCCTTGTTTATCACAGAATTCTTGATATGGGGGATTAATAAGGATTTAGTCTTAGTCAATAGGAGTTCAACAGTAGTATTATATCCAACATTGCTTATTGAAACATCGGCTTGTTTTAAAACATCAATGAAATCAGGTATAAATCGCTTTAGACTTATACCTCTATGTTTTTTTGCAAGTTCTTTTAATGATAAAAATTCCTCTTCGCTTAAGAAAGGGCCAGCCAGTATCAAGAATCTTGATTTCACTTTATTTTTGTCTAATTTTTCTTTTGCCTCAATTGTTTTTTTGATAAGCTCAAAGCAACTCCTTCCTCCACCTGCGCTAACCAATATTAATTTTTCATTTTTTGCGTAAGGATAATCTGCATCAGTATAATTAACCTTTTCTTTAACATTTTCTTTAATCTCTTCTTCAGACATTGAACAGACATAACCAGTATAGATTATAGGAATCTTAACTTGTTTTAATATCTCAAATTCATCTTCAATGCAAGTTACTCTATAGTCAGAATGAACTAATAAATAATCAAAGTATTTGTTCAAAAAGTATTCTATCATCTGTCCAGTTTCTTCTTCATGATCTTTTTCCACAAAAGCCATGTCTCTTATGCTGGAAATTATTTTTGGTTTTTTATTAGAATTCATCGCAATATCAAGCAGAGCAGTTATTTCATATTTTAGTTCAATTCTTCCAAATGGGAAATGGTCGACAAATAAAAAATCCGGTTTAAATAATCTATATGCCTTAATTATTTGAATTATCCTTGATTTTTTTACTTCATCAGCTGATTCATCAGACAATGGCTCTAATTCCCTGTTGTTTTGTGATTCTCTAAGTGGCGGCAAATTAAGAATTTTAATCCCTTGTATTCCATCTGGCAATTTAATGGGAACTGGTGCGCCGCCTGAAACAATTAAAATCTCAGAATTTGGATTTACTCTTTTTATGCCTTTGGCTAATGCAAATGTCCTGACAAAATGGCCAAGACCTACACTATAATGGCAATAAAACATAATTCTTTTTCCCATCTTCTGCATCTTTTTCTGATTATATAATTTGTCAAAAGTCCGTGACCACCACCAGTGAAACACTGGTGGCATGCTCGGCTTCGCCTCGGGTCACTTCCTATTGAGCATATTTAATACCACTTGATTACACCAGTCACAGACTGGTGGTATAAAATATATCAATAGCCTAAGGTAATTTAATAATTTCATTATATATTTTAAACCATCTTTTTGGTTCTTTATCATACTTGAATTTTTGAATAATTGTCCTCTTTACTTCACTTTTGATTTCTTTGCAAAGTTCTTTATCCTCTTTAAGTAAGATCAGATTTTCATAAATCCCAGCCACATTTTTTAAAGCAAATAGAAGACCATTTTTCTTATGCTCTATTATCTCAGGGATTGCTCCAATATCAGATCCAATAACAGGCTTTCCTAAATACATTGCTTCAAGCAAAGAATTAGGGCATCCTTCAGAAAAAACAGAAGGCAGCACATAAACATCCATTAAATCAATATAGTTAAGAATGAATTTATGCTTTATAAGTCCAGTAATTACAACTTTATTTCTAATTCCTAATTTATGAATCAATAATAAGTATTTTTTTTTAAGGTCAATTGTCCTAAAATCTCCTGCTAAAATCAAAGTAGATTCATATTTCTTAGAAAATCTTGCAAAAGCCTCTAAGAGATATTCAAAACCCTTAATCTCTCTTATTGTGGTGGCGATGCCTATTACAAAACCTTTTAATTCAGGTTTTTTAAAATGGGGCAAAAAATAGAACTCAGAGGGATCTAAACTATTGAGTATGACTTTTGATTTATATTTACATCTTTCAAAGCAATCAACATGATTCATCATTTCAGTGCTGACAAAAGTTAGATAATTCGCATTTTTGACAGCCCATCTTTTTTCTTCAAGATTATGGCTATTGAGGTCAATTGCTCCATCTTCTCCTCTGCCGCTTACTATCACTGGTTTGCCTAATTTTTTTGCAATTTTCACAGTGATATAGCCGCAAGGGAAAATTGTAAATGCATGAAACAAGTCAAAATCATGTTCTTTATCAAGTTCTATAAGGTAATTGGAAAGATCCTCAGCTTCTTTTCCAGAGATATGCTTAAGATCTCCGCTAGATGGACCAAATCGATGAACAATAGCATTTCCAGATTCAGAAACAGAATTTTCAGAGAAAGATGTTCTATTATTTGGAGTGACTGCAACAATATGCATTTCAACCCCTTTTTTTAAAAGCCCCTTAGCTATCCTATTCACAGCATGAGATATCCCTCCAATTTGCGGAGGATATTCAAAAGTAACTATGCAAATCTTCATATCTCTAAAAACCCCCAAAACTTTTTAAATTAACTATGTTTCTTAGTATTCTTAGTTACATATATATAACTTATGCTAAGAATGATAATCTATTGCAATTATAAAAATAATAACGAATTTGGGGCTAATTTATGTTATTACTATAATTCATGCTTTTTATCAGAACAACCTAATGCCAAGGGCATGCATTTTCTTGATATATTAAGAAAAATTAAAAGTTTTAATGATGAAGATGTACTATTGACCAATTCTGGACCTTATGACTGGATTTTCCATTATTTGAGAGAAAAATACAACAAAAATTTTACCATAGTAAGAGATATCCACACAACTCTTTGGGGGGGATATTTGATGCAGGAAAAGCTTTGTTCAAAATATTCGAATGAAAATGACAAATTAATAATCCCTTCAGAATTTACCAGACAGTTTTATATAAAACTTTTCTCTCATTTAAATGAAAAAAATACCTCTGTATGTTTTCCAGTCATGCATTCTTTTCAAAATCACCCAAAAATCGAAAAACATAAACAAGAGAACAAGATTGTATTGGGCTGGTTAGGGCATCTATCGAAAGAAAAAAACTTTGATCAGGCTTTGCAAATATTTATAGAATCATCTAAATCATTAAAAGAGAAAAATATACAATTTCTCGCATGCGGCAAGCCGCAAGCAGAATATTCTCGCGATAGAATAATCTCATTGTTGAATAAGCATAAAATTGATCAAAGAAATTATATCCATATAAATGAAGGCAAACCAATTCTTCACCAAAGGATATGGGAATTCCTTAAAAATATAGATGTTATGTTATTCCCTTCAACAGCAAATCTAGAATCATGTCCAAGAGTCCTTGTAGAAGCAAATCATATGGGCATCCCCATTATTGCATCAGAACATGGCGGCGGATATAATGTTGTTCCAAAAGAGAATTTAGTAAGAACAAACTATGTCAGCAAATCCACAGACTTGATAAATAACCAGCCGCTTGGGAAGATTGATATTGTTGAGGCAGTGCAAAAAGTTGAGAATTATCATAAGCTCAAATTAAATAAAAACATTATTTGCAAAGACCATGACAAAAAATTGCTGGCAATATTAAATAATCAAAAAACACGAGAAAAAGCAGAATTAGATGATAAGACGAAAGAATTCATCAAAAACACGGATTTATTCTTAAATAAGAAATATAGAGAAGACATAAGAAAAGCAATACAAATTCTTTCAATCAATAACCATTATGATATTGGCAGCACAGCATATAAAATTGCCAATGGATTAAATTTTAAAGTATATGCAAAATTCAATAATATTTGATTTTCAAATTTCATCAGGCAAACTTGCGCAAATATTCTTTTCCAATCAAGCCTCCTCTGCATTTTGTGAGATGACAGCAGGTCTTGCATTTCTCATCAATCTTCTTAAATTCACGAATATCCTTAATCTCTCTGGAATTCCATACATCAAGAATATTGCTTGAACTGATATTTCCTAAAATGTTTGAAAAATAATCTGCTTTATAATTCCCAGCAGCATCAATAACCAGCCTGGTATAACCAGAATCAAAATGCCCTCCTTTGCAGATAGATTGTAAATCTTCATCTATTGCACAGAAAGGCAAGGCATTTGCAATTTTAATATCCATATTATATTCCTTATTATATTGCACAACTTTTTCATAGATGATTCTGATGTCTTTTTTAGTTATTGGCTTCTTATTGGACTTATTTGGTATTGGTCTTAATAAGAACCATTCTACAAAGTTTTTGCTATCTAATTTAGAGATGAAATCATAATAATCCTCAAGAGGATCTATATTTAGTTGTATAAGGATAGTGCCAAGCATAATTTTCAAATTATAATCTTTCAGCATATCCATCTTTTCTTTTACTTTTTCAAATCGCGCAGTATTATGCAAGGAAAAAAGAACCAAATCAACATAATTAAAACAATCTTTATTTCCTTCATCTATTAGAAACGAATTAGTGTTGAGAATCACATACATGCCCAATGATTTGGCTTTTCTTAGTATTTCGCATAAGTCTTTTCTTAAGAACGGCTCTCCACCTGTAAATCTCACTGCCTTGATTCCAGAATCTGAAACTTCCTGCAATACTTTAAAAATCTCTTTTTGCGAAATCCCGCATGAATTATAAGTTCCTTGCTTGTTAAAACAAAAATCACAATCCAGATTGCATTTTCTTGTCAATTCTATGATTATTTCGTTAGGTAAATTCATCTTAACTCTCTTTTAGCTTATAGACTACTCGTTTAAATAACCCATAGTTTATCTTTTTTCTGGCAGTCATTTCAAGATTAATTATCTTATTACCTTCTAATAAAAACCTTTTATTAACTAGCGTATTCTTAATTATTGCCTTGTTTTTTAAACATTCTTTTTTGCAGGCTGCAAATTTATGCAGACTTTGGGAATTGCTATTAAATGCGCATCTCCTTGTCACTGTCCAAAAAAAGGGGCCCCTATAAAATGAAAAGTCTAAAATCTTAGCCAAGATAGGATTAATTTTATTGGCATTAAAGTAATCCACGTCGATGCCTTTAATTCTCGAACCAAATAGAAGGATATTTTCCTTAATTAAATCTTTGTCATTATTAAATATATTCAAAGCCTGAAGTATGTTTCTCCCCATTACTCTCCCTATAATGATAGGATTCTCGAATTCATTAGCAACAAGATTTAATGCCCCATAATCATTTACAATAACCTCACTGCCAGAATCTAATAAATTAATCAATGATATGGCCTTTTTCAGGCCTGTCTCAGACAAGGGGGGTATCAACAAGGAAATGTCCTTATTTGACTCTCTTGCTTTATTGACTACTTCTTTCATCTCCTGATTGCTAGGCAATAGCCGATCACAAAACTCTTCGCCAAAGTAAAATCTGCCTATATCCTTGATTTTAATTCTATCCAAATTATGGATTGCCCTAAAATGAATTGCTTTTTCCATCTTTAAAAGTAACAATATTCCACTTTACAATCTTCATTAAAATGTTTCTTAAATAATCTTTTGCAGAGCAAGTGAAAGTCTGCATCATTAATGTTTTCATTGGCTAAGTCTAAAGCTTCCTTTACAATAGACACATTTATTATCTTTTTATTAGTAGATATGCCTCTGCCCTCAATTTTAATTGAACTTATCCCTATTTTTTTAAATCTTTTAAATGCGCAGATTCCACAGCTAATCTTAGGAGAATTAATCTTTTTATTCATCTCAGTCTTTGACAATGACCCTTCACCAGCCAATTCAATTGTTTTGAAATTATTGCAAGGTATAAAGAACTCATTTTTCAGGTAATGCAATGAGCAGTATGCTTCAATATTTATGCACATGCCATTCATGCCAAAAACAGATAGTTCAATCCCCTCGAGATTATTAGAAATCATCTCTAAATCTTTTATTCCTACATGCCTGGGTAAATGAATAAGCTTTGCGCCTAACTTCTGAAAGAAATTTATAGCCTGGCTGTTTAACGCTCCAGTTAAACAACTTGCGCATACATCTAATTTTAATTTCTCTTCCCTTATCCTCTTCAGAACTAAAGGATTAGATACAATAACCCCTTTTATCCCCAGCTTCTCAGCAATTCGTGCCTGACTAAGAGCAGACTCTAAATCAGGAGTGATGTTATTAATCACTAAAAACATATCTTTTCCCAAGCCATGGACAATATCTACTGCTTTTGAGAGTTCATCAATATCAGTAAAATTAAAATTCCCTATATTTGGCCTGTCATTAAGAGATTCATTCTTATGGACTAATCCGCAATAAAACTGATCAGCGCCAGCAGTACATAAAGGCTTAACTTCTTCAAGATTAGATAGAGGCACTAAAATTTTCATTTTATAGGTTTAAATTCCCCTTTACCATTATGCTTAACATACTCTTTATATATTCCTTCGCATTTATTATTATATCTGCATTCATTGCAGTTGTCAAACTTCTGTTTTTGGGTGAAAACTCTTTCATATTTGCAATTATACTCATAATTGTCATCTCCAGCATATATGCCCTGCAGGGAATCTTTATTGAAGTTCTCTTCTGTCACTAATTGCCTGAATTCCTGATTTATGCAGCAATAAGGGAATCCTTCAATGCCCATCTTTATATTGCTGTTCTCTTTTGCCCATAAAAGCGCTTGATTTACAAAAGGCATGACTTGCGAATATCCAGGTATAACATCATTAAAATTAATCTTAGCTGAGCCGTAAGGTGTCAAAAAAACAAGCCATATATCCCTAATCCCAAGCTGCGCTATAAATTTCACAGTTTCCAGAACATGCCTATAATTGATGCGTGTCAGCATTATTTTGCCCAATATCTCAAAATCATGTTTTTGTAGATTTTGAATGCCTTTGATAGTCTGGGCAAAACTGCCTTTTACTCCAGTAGTTTCATCATGAATCCTGAAATCAGGAGAATTCACATTAATGCTGAATTTTAAATTATAGCCTTTAAGGTTATCACAAAATGTTTCATATGAGAAAATTCTTGCATTTGTCTGTAATAATATCTTATATCCCAGCCTATAAGCAAGGTCTAAAATCTTAAAAAAATCCTTCCTGATTGTTGGTTCTCCTCCAGTTAAGACCAATGAATTGAATTTACCCCTGTTTTTTCTTAAAGTTTCTTTAATTATTTCAAGATCTATGAATTTTCTAGGGTGATTATCGCCTGTAACACAGAAAATGCAATTATTGTTGCATTCATATCCAAGTTTTAGAAATAAACCTTTTTGTTTAGCTGCCATCACATCTTTATATATTTCAATTATCTCTTCAGAATACTGGGCAATATTCTTGGCAGCAAACAAATCTTTTTCTTCTTTTTTTATATCTCCATTGATAATCTGTTTCATGATGAGAACTAATTCATCAATGCTATTAAAGACCATAGAACTTTTATTCCCTCTTATCTTTTCCACCATGCTTTCATTATTAGATAGAATTACAGGTACCTTATAATAAAATGACTCCAATAAAGTCATTGGTCCAGTCTCATTCCAGATTGAAGGTATTATCAGGTAATCTATTTGGCTGAAGAACTGATGATATAAAGCATTTCTGGATATATCCTGTTTAATTATAATTTCATTGTTTTTGTCAATTTTCTTAAAAAATGCGTTATCTTGATTGCTCAATTTGCTGAATCCCATTAATATGCGAAAATCATAACCTTTTAATTTTTTAATAGCTTCTTCTATTAATCTAATTCCCTTTATCCATGATGTTGTGCCTAAATATCCAAAAACTGGCATGCTAATTTTTTTCTGCTCTTGTTTGAATTTAGGCAACTTAATACCATAATATAAATATATGATTTTAGCATCTTTGCCAAATAAAGTGGTCATCTGCTTTTTCTGATAATTGGATGGACAGATTATCTTGTCACATTGGTTGATGATAGATTCTATCCACATCTTCCTACGCTGATTATAGGAATTTAATGAGATATTGCTCTTAGATGAGTGCTCCAGACATTCCTGGCAATCACACTGTGCTAATGTAGTTAATTCACATTTGTTATCCTGATTATAACATAGACCTTTAATGCATAATAAAGAATGGTCATGAAGTGTTAATATCTTTTTTATATCCAAGCTTGAGGCTGCATTCAATATCGGGAGCAGGCTTATTCCGGAAAAAACATGCAGATGAATTATATCTGGCTTGTGTTCCTTCAACAAGTTATTGAATATGATATTGAGCTTAGAATCATAATTCTGATCACAGCATTTTTTAATGTTCTTTATTCGTATGCAGTCATCTCTTGCATCATTGACAACCTCATAAGACTTATCTTTTTCAATCAAATCAAGTTTAACAAAAAGTATGGTATGTCCATTACTCTGCTCTTTTATTAATTCAGTAAAACAAGGATGCCACCTTATTGGTGATATGTGCATTATTTTCATTTTTGTACATTGAAATTCTATAAAAAGTATACTTTTTACCCCCTTCCTTATATGAAATATATGGCTTTAATAAAAATGTATCCTTAATCTTATCGCATTTTTCCCTGGATCCATAAGTATTCCATTCTAAACAGCAATAATCCTCAAAAAATAAGATGCATTGGCTCTTATTAAATATCATCAATAGGCTGAAATTCTGTGTGTCCCTGCTTCTCAGGATACTCTCTCCATGGCCCTTCGCATATATCCTCATATTTGCATTTTTTGCATTGAGGGAATTTTGCTTTGCCTTGTTCTTTCCTCTGTTTATCAAAATGGTCAGTATTCTGATATTTCTTCCCCCTTATCTCTGTCTCAGGAATCACTATTTCAGCAACATAATCCTCATAACCCTGCATAAGGCAGTAGGGCATTGCTTCTGCCATAACTCTTTTTCCTGCATCAACACCTATCTGCAGGCCTTTATGCATATAGGGTGCTGCCAAGGAAATACGGGGAACAATGTTATTAAAATTTTTCCATGCATTCCCCATAGGATGGACAAATGCGAACTGAAACTGGTCTGCATTAAGTTTAACTAGCAATCTGGCAATCTGAGGCAGATTTGTGTAATTTGGCTTGACTACAACTGTGTTAGTCAGGACATAAGCGTCCAAGGATTTAAGGTTTTTGATGCCCTTGACAGTCTGATTGAAACTGCCAGAGGAACGAGTCAGATAATCGTGCTGTTCTTTGCAATAGCCATGCAAGGCAGGGCTGAACTCTGTTGCGCCAGCAGCAATTGTTTTTTTACAGAAATCCAATGATGCAAACATCCTTCCGTTTGTCTGTATCTGTATTGTCTTATAGCCCAATTCTTTGGCTAATTTGACAAGATCAAAGAAGTCTTTCCTTATTGTGACTTCTCCGCCTGTAAAGACTACTCCTTCGCATCTTTCTTTTGAGCCAATCAAATCCTCTTTTATATCTTCAAAACTCCTATTGCCTTTAAGTTTATTGTCAGCCTGGATGCAGAACCTACAATTGTTATTGCATAAGAATCCTGTCTTGATATCTACTCTTTTCATTTTCTTAGTAAAAAGCTCAAGTTAGAATAGATTTTTATTAAATATTTAAACATATGTTTTTAGTTTTTGATTATATAAGATATACTCGATGAATGGAGGTAAGATTATAGAAAGGTTTAAATACCAGTTTGATGAATATTCAAGTATAGCAATACATTATAATATCTTGTGAGATATCAGAGGATTTCACACAAGGATACTAAAAAGAGGAATTATCTTATGAAAAATAAAGTATGCATTATAACATATAAGAAGCAATCATTGTTTCTGTTCTTATTATTAATCCTTATTTTAATAAGCAGTTCTGTTTATGCGCCAATCTCTATCCATCCAAATGACTGCGCATATGGAAATACAAGCTGCGGAGCACTAGTGAAAGACTGCCCCATAGATGAGACTGGAAAGGATACTCCAGATTGTCCAACAGAATGCACAATGGAAGACAGACCATGCCAGTATGATGAAAAGATATATCTTACAACATTCTGGACCCATGGTGATTATGCAAGTACATATGCTTACTATTCGGATTATGATAGCATTGAAGAGTTTTGCACTGATGTTGATTGTGGTGCCTCTGACTGGAATGCTGATGCTGACAATGGGGAGGGGGAATGCTGCGGAGATGATTCAGGAATCCTTGTAGATGAATGGTCAGTGATAGTAACAATAGATGAAGAAGACATTCCTGAGATTCATAAGACCCCTACATCAAAAAAAGTAAACTTTCATTATGAAGGCACAGCAATCCAGCATGAATCAGTCGATTTTGAAGTACCGGAAACCCAACAAGTATCATGGAGATTTATTCTTAAAGGGTGTTATCTTTATAATACAGAATTGTATGCTAAGATAACAAATAGCGCAGGGGCTACTGTTGCAGAAGACGGTGATCTTTACATGTTCCATATTGATACGAATGACCAATGCACAGGTCATTATGTCAATACAGGAATATTTACAGCAGAGCCAGAAGAGACATATACCCTTGAGATATATAAAGGCATGACAGAGGTAGAAAGTGATGAGGGTTTGGGATTTGAAGATATGTCTTTAGAAGTAACATACATAAATCATACAATAGTATATAGAACTGATAATCTTAAATTCGTGGAAAAGATAAGTTCAAACACTACATTGACATTTCATCTTCGTAATAAATCAAATGGGAAACTAAATAAAGATAGCATTGAAAGGTATATGTTTCCAGCAAGCAGCGCTTATATTGGAGAGACACAAACAACTGTTATTGAAATTGGTGAAAATATTACAGATCAAGTTCAGGTATTTGTAATGACATCTGATTATGGATATGACTGCAGCATGGTAGATTCAGGAGATGTGTGTTTTGACACATATGAGTCCCAGGATGCAGGACCTTTTGGCAGCGGAGAGACTTATTGGCAATGGATAATGGCACAAGGAGCGCAGGGAGGAATAATTGATATTGAATGCTTTGGAAAGAGCGCAGTGTCTGACGGCAATAACTGGCATGTCTGCAAATCCCCTAATAGCTTAATCCATGATGAAGCTGTATCTGAGCCTATAACAATTCCTCAAGACAATTTAATTGACTTTACAGAAACAAGATTAAATATCGCAGAGCATCATTTCCTTTGTTATGATGATGGCATAAGAGGAAGGATTGCTGAATGTACTGGAGAAGACAACCCACACTCAACTATAAGCGCAATCTATAGTCCTGGAAAAGGGACAAGATTAGAGACTGGAGAGAGCATACAAACAGGGGGTGTAACATACTATTGCACAACCTATTCTGAGCTGCAAACAGACCTTGACAATATTGATGATGATCGCGACCCAACAGGAGAATCATGCAATGAAGCAAAATCACCTGCAGGCGAACCTCTTATATGGACTGGCAGCCTTTGCTGCGGTGAGGCAGATGATGGAGAAGAATATTATAATGACCCAGATGGAAATGGAGGATGCTGGAAGAGCCAAACGATAAGGAAAGGCACATATGTTACAGAAGATGGAGCGCAAATAGCAGAAGTAATAAATTATAATGGGGAATTCCTTGGATGCGCAATAGCAGAAAATGCGAGGTATTCTGGCAAAGGATACTTGTTAGAATTAAAAGACCTCCATAATGATACACAGCTTATTAAAGATAAAGAGCGATGCACTATTGTAACTGGAGCATTGGGATCTAATGCCTATTGCAGTTACTGGGGTGAATGGAAAGAAATAACAGAAACAAACCTTTCAGCTAGTATATCTCCTATTTCTGGCAGCAGTTCATGCTGCCCTGTAGACGAATGCTGGGATGGAACTAACTGCGTAGCTAACCAGATCAGTGACAGCACCCTGGACACTTTCTATGGATACAGATGCTATGACGGAGAATGGGTGGAAGTAGAGCTAAAAGAAGCTTGGGATAAAGAAGAAGTTGGATTCTGCCAAAGAGCAGATCAATGCCTGGTAACTATGGCTGGATCTTCAGGCAGCAATGATAATCCTGATAAGTTCTATACTGATACAGATAAACCAATCTGTGTTGCAGACGGAGATTCTTTCCTTGATAGATATTGTGAGGATGGAGAATGGACATCCAGAACAAAACAGATAGCACAGGCAATGATTAATATGGCTACTGAAAAAAGCATAAAAAAGTACACATTATACTGCGATGACTATGACAAGACTCTTCCTGAATATAAGAATATACTTCCTGAAAATTGTAACAGGGATGGGTATCAAGTTCCCTGCATCAATAATGTCTGCATACTGAGTTATGAAGACAATGTTATTATAGGAACAAGCTACAATGTGCCAATAGATTCAGAAAATCTGATGAGTGACCCAATCGCAAATTTGTGCAAGGATGCAAAAGTATCTGAAGAGGATGCGCCATCTGGCAAGTTTGTCAGCTGTGATAATAGAAAAGGGTGGTATAATCATGATATTGAATCAATCATATTCAATAAAGATTCCCTTATTACTGTCTCTCTGCCAAATAACAATTGGCTTAATTTCTTTAGCCCTCTTCTCAAGGGTGTGATGGATGCCATGCTAGACTGGATTATCGGATGGGGTCCAAAGACTATGCTATATGGGGAAGTGAGTGCAATACCTGTTGATTTTATAAACAACATGCAGAACTTTGATAAGATATACATTACTCATGCTGGAGGCAAACATCTTATTGCTGCATATGGTAAAGCTATTGATTATACCATATACTCAGGCTCTGCAAACACATGTCCCACGAATTTCATAGCATTGACTTATGATGGATTTGAGACTATTGATATTTGCCAATATGTAGAGAAATATAATGAAATATACCAGACTAATCCTGGTGAAACTATTGCCTGCAATAAAACTGGGAACAACTACTATATATTCTCAAGATATGAGATTGGAGAAGAGATTTGGCAGGACCTGACATCCAAATTAAGGATTAATGCAAGCGCCATAGAGACATGCAGTAATGAATGCACTGCATTTGGATCAAAGCAATGCGGTACAGGCATGGAGTATAAGACATGCGGATTATATGACTATGACTCTTGCATGGAATGGAGTCCTTATTTCGCATTAGTGTGCAATGATTATTGTGAAAACAATATCAGCTATCATTCAGGATATTGCAGTGGTGGTGATTGTGCCTATAGTGAAGTACAATGCGAATCTGGCTGCTTTAATGATGCCTGCAAGATTTGTGAAGATACATGTCCATATTATGGAGCAAAGGAATGCATAGATGATACCCATTATCAGATATGCATGGATTATAATGATGATGGGTGCCTGGAATTTGGTGAGTCAATAGAAATTTCCTGCCCAGATTATTGTTTAGATTTTAATTGCTATAAGCAAGGTTCGTGCAGTCTGGGTGAATGCAGTTATGCGCAAACAATATCCTGTGGATGCGATAAAATCTGCAATGAGGCTGATTGTGATTATGACCCTGATTGCAGCTGTACAGATGATAATGGCTGCTGCTGCGTTGGCTGCGTTGGCTACTCAACTGAATTAAATGAAAAATGTTCCAGTGGGGATTATGATAATGATTGCATATGCATACCAGATTGCTTAGGAAAGCAATGTGGAGATGATCTGTGTGGCGGAACTTGCGGGGCGTGCGCATCAAAATATTATGAATGCAATGGTCAAGGGGAATGCGAATTCATATATGACGAATGTTATGTTTTATGCGACTCTGAAAGTGATGTTCAATGTGCTGCTGATGAAGATAGGGTAATTAATGTTGGCATAGGAGAGGGTTGCAATCCGGATATAACATCCACTAATAACCCTTTTGAAGAAAGGATTAATCTTGATGCTGACACATATTTTGAGCTAATGTTTAAGGTAACCCTCTCAAAAAGCGGGGATATCACAGATTATTATGAATCACTTGAAATACTAGGGGCAACTGATGATGTTACAATTGGTAATCGGGACTCCCAGATTAAATGTTCTTATCTTAAAGAATATACAGAATATGATGATTGGGGTGAACAATCTTATTATTATGATTCTGAAAATTATTTAAGTAGTTGTGCTTTATGCTGCAAATAAGATAGTTTAAATAAAGATGGGAGTTGAAGATAAGGATATCAAATGAACGAGAAAATTTGGAAGAATTACAAAATGAAACAGAAAGGACAGATAACATTTTTCATCATAATAGGGCTGGTGCTGATAGCCATATTCCTAATTATGTTTACAATGATAAGTCAAACAAGAGAAAAGGAGGCAGAGATAGAAGTGGAAGAAAGCAGACAGATTCCTGCAGATATCATGCAATTGCAGGATTTTGCTCAATCTTGTGTTGCCCTGACGGTAAATCAGGCATTTTTTAAGTTTGGACGAAGTGGCGGCACATTGTTTGATGTTGATGGCGGATTAATCCCCCTCTCTCTTGAGGTACAGGGTGAAGATTACCAATATATTGAGGCAGAGCAGGCAAATATAGCATATACAATTAAAAAATCTTTAAAAGAAGATACTGGCTTCTACAAAATATATATGCCAGAATATCCCTTTCACAGTTTCCCAAGCATGAGCATAAACCATCCCCACATACTTCAGGGATTTTATGGTTATGTCAAATTCCCTTCACTTGAGAGTCTGTCTGATCCTGCCAATCCTATCACAATCAAAGAACAGCTAAAAAATTATATTGAAAATAACATAAAAATATGCACAAGAGGATTTGAGAATTTTGCAAATCTGGAAGTTAGTGAAGGCGATATAACAGCAAATATAACTTTCCATGACAAATCAACAGTAGTTGATATAAATTATCCACTTGATATAAGAAAAAAAGCCACAAATGATGTGACGCGAATTGAAGATTTCATAGTGAGAATCCCTCTCCGGATGCACAATCTCCATGTTTTTGCCAGGATGATTCTTGATGCCGAATGCCTGATGATTGATAATTCACCATTTGGAAAACAATATGGCAGCGCAAGAATTGCTGGCATAATGAGGGATATTGGACCATCTGGATTTGATGATATCATTATGATTGAAGACAGCTCTTATCTGATTGACGGAAGCCCATTCAGATTAAATCTGCTTATTGCAAACAGACCTCCAGCATTGCATTATATTGATTCATTGGAATTGCCTAACTTAAAGGTAGGAGATTCAATCATAGGAAATGATGAGGACTTGCTTATTGTGCAATCCGGAAGCAATGTAATATATAATTTTAGCGATAAAATAAAAAACTGGCTTGAGCCTTATGGCAAGCATAGGATATATTATGAACCAGATGGGGATAATGTAAGCATAGAATATGTTCCGCAACTGCCATATCTAATTATAGATGAAGACCAGTGGGTGGGCACAAAGGAAATTACAATCAAGATATCAGATGGTGAATATACAGATTGGCAGACAATAACATTTAATATTGCTAATTAACGAAATATTTGACAAAAAATAATTAAACAGGAACTAAAAAATGAATAAAACAAGGAAATATGCATGGAAAAGGCAAATAGCCATCTCCATTCTTGCGGCAACTATCATAATAATCTTTTCTGTGAGTATAATAGGAGTTGATGAAGCATCTGTGTGCTGCTGTTACATTGGGATTGAAGGCGGTGGATCAATCATGCCTGAATCAGACTGCGATACAGGTATATTTTACCAGATTGATGATCTTGGTGTGCCTACAATTCTCCCAGAAGAGGTTAGTAATGCATGCAATACTAAATGTGAAGCAGAAGAGGAACAGCCACCACTGGAGGATCTTGGATGCAGTGATGCAGATTTTGAAGTGCCTATTGAACTTGATATATCTTATGAAAAAGGAGAGAAAGTAGTTAATCTTCTCTGGACTTCTCCATGCGAAGCTGAATATTATATTGTCGAAAGAAAATGCATTGATACAAGTTATGGAAGCTGTGATGGGGAGATTGAACTTGTCACAACAACTAAGAATTATTTTAAAGATATTGATGCAAACTGGGATAGTGAATATACATACACTATAACTGGCTATTATGCTGCGCAAAGCACAGAGTTTGAAACAGAGGCAGATGCGCAGCTTGGCAATCTTGAATGCTGGGGGAAATATGATGAAAGCCAATTCTGCGTGCAGGAATATACTTATTATAGATATAAGGATTTCCTAGTATCTGAAGCAGGATTTGCTGGTGAAGATGATACAGCATTTTTTGAGAGTGTTGATGCCTTATTCTCAACAAAGATGAATAGAGGATTCTACTGTGATGGGAATAATATTCTCCATGAAGAAAAGAACTGCAACCAGGTTGGAGGCAGCGATGATTGTGATGCTGCCTTTGGGGGCAATGCAGAGTGTTCTTGCGTAGTGGGCGCAAACGGTTTGGTGGGGTGCGCATTAAGGGGAAACTGCGAAAGTGAAGATGCAGGACCCTATGGGCTGTATTTTGAAAAAGATAAAAGCTTATGTCTGGGGTCATATTCTGAAAGAAAATTCTGCTTCCTTGATAAATCGCAAACATCCATAGATAAATGCTATAGCTGTGATATGAGCATGGATTGTTATGATTATAAGAGCAAAGAAGCCTGCATGACAGACAACTGTGGCTTTGGTGTGTGTGATTGGGTTGATACTATCCCAGAATTAGGCATAGGTGTATGCAAAAACTTATACCTCCCAAATTGCCCATATTGTTCTGTGGATGGCACAAATAGAGCGACTAATAAAGAAGCATATAACAAAGTGTATGACATGTGCACAGAAGAAAAAGCAGAGGCATTGTCAACTTCTGATTATGGTTGCTTTTTTGACGGGACTAGCGCGATGTATTGCCCTTCAGTAATATGCCTTGATTTCATAGATCAGGTGTCATGTGAAAGCGCAGCCAAGCCATGCAATCCAAGTGTATGCAGATGGTATGCCCCAGGAGGAACTTGCTTCAAAGATGCTGATGAAAATTATAATACCCTGGGTGAATGGATGGACTGCTATCATATCGCTAGAAACTTGGCGCAAGGAGATTTAGCTTATGATGAGGATTTTAAAGCATGCCAGAAAGATTATTTTGCGCCAAATGTTTCAATAATCCCTGCTAATATAGTGAAGAACCTTCCACAAATACTTAAAATAAAGATATTAGACAAGACTCACAGCTTTGGAACTGAAAGGACAGTAGCAGATTATGCAGAAGAGTGCGATAACTACGGCGGCTGCTATAGATTTTACATATGCTTAGATAATGACGGGCACTGCAGCACAGAAGATGATTTTATTTCCATCATTGAAGAAGAATTGAATATTCATAACTTAAATTTTACAGAAGGCACAACAGTGCTATATACATTAAATCAAGGCGAAAATACGATTAAATATTATGCAAGAGACCCTTCAAATAACAAGGCTGCAATCCAGACAATCAAATTCAATGCATCTGAAAATGCAAGTGGTCCGTGTATAGCAGAATACGGCATAAAGCCAGGCAGGAAGATAGAAGATAAGTTATATTCTAATAGTCCAAATGCAAAAATCAATGTTACTTTTATCGTCAAGCCGCAAAGAATAACCAGGGCAGAGATATATATGGAAGTGGACTCTGACATGTTCAACCAGCAGTTTGGTTCAACCCATGAATGGATTGGTCAAAATACTGTGGAATTTACTTTTGCTGGCTCTTTTTCAGACAGTGATGCATATTTCCTTGTAATTGACGCAATTGGAAATAATAATTTAGCAATGGATGAGGCATATTATATCCCTTTTACAATTGATACAGTTCCTCCTGTGCTGGAATCATTAAATCCGGCATATAATGAAGAAATATACTCAACATCATATATTAATTTTCAGGCAGATTATAATGAGAAGGTCGTATTATCGCAATTTAGGATAAATGATATTGAATATGCATCGAACTTCTCTGCTTCTAATCAGAATAAAACATTGAAAAGCAGAACTATTGCAGTCAATGATGGCACACATGATCTTAAGATAGAGGCTGAGGATTATGCTACAAACAAAGCAGTAAATGCTTCTATGTTCATCCGCAATGCAATCAAAACCATGGACATTGTCATGGTCAATCCAACATGGGGGGTTCACCAGGAATATGTCTTTGACATAGAGATTAGTACAGATAATGATGCTGAATGCAAGTATTTCTTCAATAAGAACCACCTCACCACAATACTTGACAGCTATTATGTGCTGTTTTCCACAACTGGGAGAATAAACCATATCTGGAACAATTTCGGTGAAATCGATCAGGGAGATGACAGTGAATATTCATTCTATGTGAAATGTTATGATGGTCATTATGATGCAACTTATAAAGAATTCAAGATAAGAGTAGATACAGAAGAGCCAATAATAGAAGAAGCTATAGCAGACCCTAATCTTATAATTGATGCGGACAGGAATACAACCCTGAGAATATTAGCAAATGAAGATGTTGTATGCAGATATAGCGAGGTAGCTGGGGTTTATGATAATTTCCAATTTCCATTTGATGAGCCAATAGAAGAAAATGATTTCAATGCATTAAAAACAAAAGAGATTCACATTGAATCATCTGACAAAGCAAGTTATTCGTATTATGTTGCATGCATGGATAAGGCAGAAAGGAAATCAGAGGTTGCGCAGATAGACTTTTCAGTTGATATAAAAACAGAGTTCTTTATTGATCTATCCTATCAGGAAATAATAACACAGACTAATGAGATACAACTGAATCTCGTTACAAACAAGAAGGCATCATGCTTCTGGGGTCTAAGTGAGGAGACGATTACAAGCTTTGTTAATTCTGATGGGTATGATAATGGTTTGGAGAGAGTCCATCAGGGAAATGCTAAAGGTCTTGTCTCTGGAGCAAATGTTCTTTACTTTATGTGTGTAGATAGTTCTGGCAAACCACTGGATGCGAATATTACAATATTCTCTGATAATACTCCGCCAGAAATGCTTTATGCTAATGATTCAACCACCCATGAATTTCCAGAATTCAGCTGCGACACAGACAAGCTAAGGGTAAAATGGCTTGGAGAAGACGCAGAATCTGATATAGGATATTACAGCTATACTATCTTTGATGAAAATGGAGATAATATCACACAACCAGAAAATACTACCTGGGGATCAAATCCTGAGAATGGAAGTGAATGGAATTGGATAACAGGACTTAATTTATCTGTAGGAATTACATATTATTTTGAAGTACTGGCTCTCAACAGGGTTGGGCTAGAAAGCCAGACTGAATCAACAGATGGTGTGACTGTATTCTGCAAGCAGACTCCAAGATGCGGAGATGGATTCATTGACCCAGGGGAACTGTGCGATACTTATGGCCCTGTATTTGGAATTATTGATGAATGCACAGATTTCAGCACATTCCTTGGAGGGGAACTTCGATGCAGCAGTGATTGCAGTGAACTGGACAAATCAAGATGCGACAGCCATCCTGGATGCGGAAACGGAATCATTGATTCTGGAGAACAATGTGATAAGAACGGACCTGTGTATGGGGCAATCAGTGATTGCAAGGCTATTCCTGATTTTAGTGGAGGCACAATCAGATGCCTTGATAATTGCATGATTGATACTTCAGGATGCTTCCCAATAGATTCATGCGGCAATGGGATACTGGATCCTGGTGAAGAATGCGATGGAAACGACCTGGGATCAGTGCCAGATGATTGCCATGATTATGACAATATATTTACTGGAGGAAAAATAATATGCACAAGCTGCCATCTTGACACATCTGGATGTGAGGGGGTTTCTGGAATCTGCGGAGACAGCATACTTAATTCAGGAGAAACATGCGATGGCAATACTTTTGGAGCAGTGCAAAGCTGTACTGATCTTAAAGGTTTTATTGACGGCGAGCTTTCCTGCGATTCTTGCCAACTGAATACAGGGGCATGCATCGCTCCGCCTCAATGCGGCAACAGTATTATTGATCAGGGAGAAACATGTGATGGAGATTATTTCGCAGGTCTTCCAAGTGATAGCTGTCCAGGATATTCTCCACTATATTTTGAAAGCGGAAAGCTAGAGTGTGATGAGTGCAGCCTGGATACATCATCATGCGTCAATTTAAACACCTGTGGAAATGGACTGGTAGATGGTAATGAAGAATGTGACGGAGATCTTTTCAAGAACTTAACATCTAATACTTGCATAGGATATGGTTCATCTTACTTTGGCGGAGGATATCTTGAATGCAGCGAGTGCACCATTAACACAGAAAGCTGCATAAGAACAGAAGATTGCACTAATATAAGGGATGCATGCTGTAATCGCGATGCAGATGAAGTATGCGATAGTGACTGCTTAACAGGAGAAGATCCTGATTGCGGAATATGCACATCAAGCGAAGGCGACTGCTGCCATCCATATTCTGATGGCATATGCGATAAGGATTGTACTAATCCTGCTGATCCTGATTGCCTTGACAGGACTTGCTCGGACACAGGCACATGCGAGATTGGAGCAAAATGCACAGATAATAGCCATTGCGCAAGTGGATTCTGCCAAAATGGCACATGCACAGAATCATCTTGTAATGATAGCATAAAGAATGGAAATGAGACAGGAATTGACTGCGGTGGAGAATGCGAGAAATGCCCATTAGATAGCGGCTGCGAAAAAGACAGCGATTGTGAATCAGGTAACTGCAGATATGGATTATGTAAAGAAAAAGATACATGCGAAGATAATCATCTTACTTTAATTAATCATGAGACTGATATAGACTGTGGAGGAGATATATGTCCTGAAAGATGCAGCCAGGATATGAACTGCATAGAAGATAGTGATTGTTATGCTGGGCTGCTATGCAAGGATTCCATATGCACAGCATGCGCCCAGAACGACCTTGACTGTGACGGTATACCTAATGAGCAGGATAATGACATTGATGGGGATGGGCTTAAGAACTGGGAAGACCCTGATGATGATAATGACAGTCTGTGCGATACTGCAGACAGCCCATTGAATGCTATAGGTGAATGCACTGGTGAAGATGATGATGATGACAATGACGGGATAAAAGACTCTGACGATGTGGATGAAGACAATGACCTTGATAATGACGGCATAGAAAACCATCTTGATGATGACATAGATGGCGACGGCATACCTAATGATGAAGATGATGATGATGACAATGATGGGATACCAGATTCTATTGATAATGATGATGATAATGATGGCATTCCAGACAGGAAAGAAGATGATGATAATGATGGAGTGTCAAACGAATGGGAATGGGAATATGATCTGGATTCAAATAATCCGGATACAGATGGCAATGGTATAAATGATGGTGATGAAGACTGGGATAAGGATGGCTTAACCAATAGCGAAGAAGAGAGATATGGCACAGACCCATTGGGTGCAGATACTGACGGAGATGGATGGGATGATGGTGTGGAGATTAAGAAAGGAACTGATCCAACAGACCCTGAAGATATGCCAAAATCCCATACATGGATATACCTGTTGCTTCTGATTATAATCCTCGCCATTCTTGGAGGAGGATATTATGGGTATATGCAAAATCCAGAAATATTCAAAGACCTGAGAGCAAAGACAAAACAATTTATAGATACAAAAGTATTAAGCAAGCTAAAGTCAGGATTTCCTGGAAAAAAGATGCAGCCAAGACCTGTTCAGCGAAAGCCTTATGTCAAGGTACCTGCTAAACGTGAGCTACTGGCGCGAAAAAGAAGAGAAGAAGCAAGACAAAAATCAGAAATTGAAAGAAAGAAAAGAGAAATTATAGCTAAAAGACCAGAAGAGATATCAAAGTTAAGAGATATTGTCAAACCTGAACTTGCAAAAAAGAAAATTGATGAAGAATGGATTACGCTTGGCAAAGAAGAGAAAAATGGTGAAAAGAAAAAGCCAGAAAAAGAGGAGGTATTTGAAAAGCTGGAGGAGATATCAAAAAAAGAAATTAAAAAAGATAATGCAGCTAAGGTGAAAAAGAAGAAAGGTGAAGATACTATGGCTGATCTTAAAAAGATATCTCGCAGGAGAAGAAGTGATTAAAATTAAATGCAAAAAAGCGCAAATAACAGGGCAAGTTTTCATCTATATACTGGCATTGATAATATTCTCTGCTGTCCTGCTTTATGGGTATAAGGCGGTCAAGATGTTTGGCGATCAGTCAGAGGATCTCATAATAACGCAGCTGACAAACGAGATAAAGGCACAAGTGGGAAAGATAGAATCGCAATATGGCTCTGTTAAAAAGCTGCCGCTTAAAATTCCTGCAAGGTTTGATAAAGTATGTTTTGTTGATACCCAAAACAAATGCATAAGTTTTTCTCAAATCACTAGTTCCGATTTATATCGCATAGAAAACATCCACTCAGAATATCCATTAATATATGATGCATGGAAAGACTGCACCGGCGAAAACATGTTCCTCATGAAAGGTGTTTCTGCAGATGGCTATAATATAGGATTACTTCAAGTCAGGAATGGATTCTTCTGTGTAGATGTGGCAATCCCAGAAACAGTATTGCGGCTTGAGGGCACAGGAGAATACGCAGAGATAAGTGCCTGGTAAAAAATTTCTGAAAGAAATAAAATGATAAAAAAAAGAGGATCAATTGAGATACAGTTCAACTGGATCAGCCTTTTAGCTCCGCTAAAACCCTAGGAAAAACAGCGGGTTACTCACTGCATTCGCAACCCACTTCGAAAATTAAAATGAATAAACTGAATAAACAGGAATAAACAAGATTAAAATGATAAAAAAAAGAGGATCAATTGAGATACAGTTCAACTGGATCTTTATCCTTATAGCTGGCATGATCATCCTTGGGTTCTTCTTAAGCATCGTAAATAAGCAGAAGCATATTGCTGAGGATCAGATATCTGCTTCAATCAGGATAAACCTTGGCGCTGTGCTTACAGGAACAAGCGCAGCCAGAGATACTGCATCAAGGATAAATATTCCCAATATTGACATAATCTATGACTGTGATGGTTATATCATAGGCAGGGCAGATGCTATAAGGGCAAAAACCAGTTTTGCGCCGTCACTTGTAAAAGGTCCAGTTATAATAAGCTGGACACGCGATTGGTATATGCCTTTCAGGGTGACTCATTTCTTATATATCACAAGCCCATTTATCAAGTACATATTTGTCAGAGACACTGCAGGAGTTGCAGAGTATGTATATAACGCTCTTCCGAACAGAACAATAATGGATAAAGGAGAAGTCAAGGCTTTTTTCAGCAAGGAACTTGTGGATTTTAGTAAGATAAACGAAATCAAAGACCAGAATCATTATAAGGTCAGGTTTATATTTTTTGGTGATAATCCCAAAGATGCTGATATTGAAAGTCTTTTTGGAGGGCTTAAGAATAAAGATTTCACTGCTGTTAAAATTGATGCTAATGGCATTTCAGATCTTAATGGAGTAGGTAAATTAACATTTTATGTTAAAAAGATGGGTGGATTCAAAGAGATTTCTGGCGTAAGCGAGTCTGCATATATAGGAGAGGCTTCTGCATTCGGGGCGATATTTGCAGATGATCCTGAAACATATAACTGCAATATGCAAAGGGCATTCAACACATTTAAGCTTGTGAACACAATATATTTTGAAAAAGTTAAGGGGTTGAAGGAAGATTCTCAGACCCACGGTGACGCTGGATGCCAGGACCCATATACTCATGCAATGGGGCATCTGGAAGCGCTGAACACAAATATCCCTTACGTAAAGTTAGGCTATACAGAATCTGGGCAGATCTCAAGTTGGATTTTAACACCAGCAGATCTAATTAGTGCGGAGAATGAAAATGCGCTATATAAATCATGCCCTGCAATATATTAATTAAAAAAATGAAAAGAAAAGGACAGGTAAAAATGTTTGAGTCTATAGCTGTGCTAATCATATTTTTCTTTCTCTTGTCATTTGGCTTTACATTCTATGGCAAGATGCAGCAGATATCAAACATGAAAAAAATAAGGCAAGCTGAGGAGATTGACACTGTGAATCTTGCAATAAAAGCATCCAACCTGCCTGAGCTTCAATGCTCAATGAAGAATGTGCCTGAGCCAAATTGTTATGATGAGCTGAAACTTCATGCGTTCAGAGAGATTACAGGGGGTGTTGCTGGGAATGAATTCCTGATAGACCATTATTACCAGCTATTTGATTACAGCACGATTATGCTTAATGTTTTATATCCTGACAAGGAATCAATCCTACTATATAACAGAACTAGAGAGATAGAAGGTGGGGGCACCAGCATCCTGACATTGATGCCTATTTCATTATATAATCCAATCAGTGATACATATAGATTTGCATATCTTAACATAATATATTATCCCTCAGGATAAATAAGAACAGAATTTTAAAAATGAGAGACAAAAAAGGACAGATGGAAATATTTGGGCTTGTCATCATAGTGATGCTTGTAACATTAGGCATGTTCATAGTTATAAGGTTTGTTGTTTTCAGTGATGAAGAAGAGACGCTCAAAGGATATACCCAGACGCAGTCAGCAGCAAATTTTCTTAGCACATTGCGGAGGACAACAACAGATTGCCAAGGAATGAGCATAGAACAGCTTATCCAGACATGCGCAACAAATCCTTATAAGACATGTCCTGGTCCAACAGTCTGCCCTTATCTGGAAGAACTAATGAACTATCTCCTTGAAGATACCTTGGTGGCATGGGGCAATAAGTCTTTTTATTTCAAAGCAGATATCCCTGCTAATGAGATTAATATAATAAACAAGGACTGCACAAGAGATGACCCTGGCAATCTCAGGCAGGAGTTTATCCCTACAAGAATGGGAATCATCACAATAGAACTTAAGATCTGCGATAAAGTTAAATAGAAATTAATTTAGATTAAAGAAGAATCATCAGGATGTGTTAAAATGAGTAATATCAAAAAACAAAGAGCAATCAAGGCAAAAGAAAATTTAGATATAAAGGGGAATCAATATAAAAATATATATGAATCCTCTAAAGATGCAATTATGATTCTTGAACCTCCATCATGGAAATTCACTGCAGGCAATCCCTCAGCAGTAAAATTGTTTGGAGGCAAAAATGAAGCTGAATTCTTAAAAAATACTCCTGAAGATCTATCACCTAAATCTCAGCCAGATGGCAAATCATCAAAAATTAAAGCAAGAGAGATGATTAATCTTGCTATGACAAAAGGTGATGCTTTTTTTGATTGGAAACATAAAAAAATGAATAAAAAGGAATTTCATGCTAAAGTTCTTTTAACAAAATTTCAAAAATGCAGAAAATATGTCCTGCAAGCTACTGTAAGAGATATAACAAAAGAAGTGGAATTGACTGAAAAGATAATAAAGAATACTAAAGAGCTGGAAAAGTTTAATGCATTTGCAGTAGATAGAGAATTAAAGATGATTGAGTTGAAAAAAAGGATTAAGGAGCTTGAAAAGCTTCTGAAGAACAAATAAATGTTTAATTCTTTCTGTTCCACATCCATTTTCTGCGAAAGATTTAAATATGAATGAATTAAGATAAAGAATAATCATCAAGAGGTGTTAAAATGAGAAAAAAAGCACAAGGATTATCAATAAATACTATAATCATTGCAGCAATTGCCCTGCTTGTTCTTGTAGTGCTTTCTGTCATATTTATGGGAAAGCTTGGCAAGACAAGAACAGAGATGGACAAATGCGAGACAAACAGAGGAACATGCGTGTTTGATATAGGAACAGAATGTTCAGGACCTTATGATACTATAAGATATGATCTTGCATGCAATCTTGACGGCGATAGCGACTATAATGAGGGAGCCCAGATAGACGGCGTGTGCTGTATATCTACATAGCTTAAAAATGAAAAAAGGCCAGGGACTTAGCATGAATGTTATTATTATAGCAGTGCTTGCACTGATTGTGCTTGTGCTGCTTATTGTGATTTTCTCAGGAAAGATGGGACAATTCAGAAGCGGGGTATCTTCCTGCGGCGGAACTAAATGCGCAGAGCTTGCTACTGACTGCGCTGAAAATGAGAATCCTATCTACCTGTCTGGATGTGATGCAAACAATGATGGAAAACCTGACGGCGGAAACTATTGCTGCATGCCAATAAAGTAGGTGATTGATGTGAGAAAAAAGAAAGGACAGGGATTGAGTTTGAATATGATAATTATTGCAGTTCTTGTCTTAATTGTGCTTGTTATAATGATCTTTATATTCTCAGGCAAGATGGGAGATTTTGGCAAGCAGACAAAGACTTGTGGATCACAGGGTGGAGTTTGTTATGATAATGGAGGGAAGAAGTGTCCAGGTCCTACATTTAATACTAGTGATTGTAAGAAATGCTGCATTGAGCTTTATGGGAGTTGATTATAGGACATTGATGTTATCATCATTCATAAAATCTTCTCTTTTGATGTCTTCCAGCACATAGAAAACATTATCTTCTATTATCTTAAACCTATCTCTAATGTTTTCCATAAAATCCTCAAGATCTTTTATGTTCCTGAATACCAGCTCAATAAGGAAGTCATAGCCGCTATTGATTTTGTACAGGGAATTTACATTTTGATGTTTATTGAGATATTTTCTCAAGTCTTCCCGCGTTTCCCTTTCTACCTTTATTGTGACTTTTGCTCTTGTATTGAATCCTATTTGATTGAAGTCCAGCAGGCAAGTGCTCTTGGTTATCAAAGGATTCTCTTTAATCTTATCAAATATTGTAGATACTGGTATTCCTGTTTTTCTGGATATCTTTGTTAAGCTTTCTCTTGAGTTTTTTCTTAACGCTGTAATTATTTGCAGTTCGTTTTTTGTGAGATTCATTTTATGCCCTCTTCCGGATTATTTGAATATTTTTTGTGTTTTCCGGATGTTATTCGTTATAACTGCAAAGGAATATTAATACTTTTTTATAATACTATAATAACTAGTTATAATGTTATAACTTTGCGAAAAGTTTATATATCGCAGAGTATTCTTGAAGAATATGAAACGAAAAGTATCAAGAATTGGCTCATCTACGCTTATGATAAGCCTGCCAAGCAAGTGGGTAAAGAGGTATGGTGTGAATAAGGGAGATGAATTGGAGATTATTGAGGATAAAGATAAATTAATTATAGCTACAGAAATAAAAGTTGAACATCTTAAGAAAGAATTAGACATTTCTAAATTCGGAAAATTTCGGAAAAATTATATTTCTCACCTCTACCAAAGAGGATTTGATGAAGTGGATATAAGATTTGAGAACAGGGAAATTCTTAATATGATTAAAGATAGAGTAAACCAACTTCTAGGATTTGAAGTGATTGAACAAGGAGAATCTTATTGTATAATTAAGAACATAGCTGGGGGCTTAGATCATGAATTTGATACAATACTAAGAAAAATATTCCTTATGCTTATAGATATGACAGAAAGCTCTTATAATGCAATAAAAAGTGGAGAATATGAAAGATTGAATGAAATAAAGGACCTAGAGAAGATGAATAACAAATTTACAGATTTTTGTATTAGGATTCTAAATAAAAAAGGTTATCCTGAAGTGCATAAAACACATTTCCTTTATGTTACTACAAGGGAACTTGAAAAACTTGCAGATACAGTAAGAGATATTTGCAATTTATTTATTGATGCCAAAAAAGGAACTAAAATAAAAGGAGAAATATTAGATATTTTTGAAGAAGCGACAAAATATTTAAGGATATATTATGAGTTATTTTATAAATTTGATCCTAATAAAGCAACTTATTTAGAAGATAAGAAAAGAGAAATGGTAAATAAAGGGCAAGAACTGATGGGTTGCTCAAAGGAAGAAAGTATCTTATTAATGCACTTAATAAACCTATTCAAAGGCGCTTATGAATTAACAGGACCATATTCATGCATGAACCTCTAATGAATCCAGCAGATTATATAAGCAATCATACTTTTTAAAATCCTTATCTAAATAATTGCTTGAGTGGTTATCTTTTATTCTCTTAATTGCATAAAGTCCATTATTGATGATGTTTTTTTGAACATCTCTTCTGAATCCTTTTTGAGTGGTATTTTCTTTCTCTTTTGAATAGGAATAAAATGTAAATGCTTTTAGGATTGTTGCATTTAGGTAAGAGAGTTCAATTTCTTCTGGAGTTAATTCCTTTTTTGAGTTGCTATTTTTTTTTGCAAAATTAAAATTTTGAATTTTGTCTTTGATTCCGATTACCCAATCTAAAATTCCATTTTTATTATAAATCTGAAAATATGAGTCCCAGATTGCTTTTCTTTTTTCATAGTTGTCTTTGAACAAATCTGAATATTCAGTAATTTTGACTAAGTCTGTGAATTGGTTAACATAACCTTTATCTTCCATGTCAATTGCAATAACTGTTCCATTATCTGTAATGATCCAATTCTCCCCATGTGCATCTTTATTAAATACAGAGTCCCCTTGAATGGAATTATAAACAACATCAATGTTATCGAGAATTCCTTCCATTTCTGGTTCATCAAATGATTTCCCAATCTTGTCGATAAGATCATTTTCCAGAGATACAAAACCTAGATTACTCTTCATCTTCTTATGAATTAAACCCAAAAACATTGCAGCCCTCTTGTAATCTTCAATATCTTTAGATTTACTTAATGGATTCCCCTTACAATATTTAGTAATATAAAAATACTGGTCTTTTATCTCTTCAGAGATACGGATACTTTCTATTACTTCAAATTTTTCAGAACCATGAACCATTGAATGATATTCTGATTTATAATCTTTTATTATTTGTTCAAGTTCTTTTGCTTTTATTGATTCTCTTTCTAAAACAACTCTATCAAGATTAGATTTTAAGATAAAATGATCTAAGTTGAATTTATATCCTTCAGAGTCTAACCTATAAATATTTGAATTTGATTCGTGATCAATAGCATCTTTTAAAGGAGTCTCATTGTCAAATATATTTCTTATATTGGTGTTATAAATATCGAGAGTTTTCCATTTTAGGTGGGAATATATTTTAGAATATTTGTGACTATTCTCGGCTTTTTTCTTGTTTAAATTATTATTTAATTCAGCTAATGCCTTGGCATAAACTGTTGCAATCTCTGTGGTATATTTTGATTTTTCATTTATTGCATCAGTAAAACAAGCATTTAATAAATCAAAATGTCCACAATAATATGATAGTATACTTCTACTTAAAATAAGATTTAGATCATGATTATGACAGATTAAAGATTTAACTAGACTAATTTCTACATATCCTTGGATTAATAATGATGCTAGAGAAGTTACAGGATTATTTTCATAAAAAATGTTTTCAAGATTTTCTCTGTCATATTTTGATTCTAAAAACTCATTAAATAAGTTTAATGATTGTCCAATCTCCTCTTCTTTTAAATATGATAATATGGGACATATCTCTAAAAATTTTAAATCATATTTTTTTGAATTATTAACCTCTTGTTCTAAAGCTGCTTTTTTGTCTCTTTTAATAAATCGCAAATAATATGACTTGAGAAAATCTTTGATTGCAGGTCTTATCTTAGAATGGGTAAATCCTTTAATTACTTCATTCA
Source organism: Nanobdellota archaeon (assembly GCA_034723595.1). Taxonomy (GTDB): domain Archaea; phylum Nanobdellota; class Nanobdellia; order Woesearchaeales; family JAGLGH01; genus JAGLGH01. The sequence continues at coordinate 1,348 of JAYEPB010000100.1, read as the reverse complement.
CCATTAAGCTACAAGTCGTTGACAAGAATAATTCTATAATATCTTTGAGATTAGAGTAATTAAATGTAGATTCAAAGATGTCAGATATACTAGAAGGGTTGTTGATAATATTTTGAGAAGCATCTTTTATAATCGAATAATTTTCGCTAATATGATTAAAATCTGTAAAATAAAACCCCATTAACACCATTAATTCAGGACGATCAATAATTGAATCATAAATTGGATTTAAGGTAAATTTATTCTTTTTTATCTCACTTCTCCAACTATTTGCCAAATTTTGATAACTACCTTTAATAAATGAGGGGGTCAAAAAAGCCAAACAATTTAACATAGGATCTTTCCATAAGAAATGAGTAGTAATAGCACTAGCAGTACTAAAAAATAATGTTAACGGATCATCTAAAGACCCTTTTTCTGATTCCTGTTTACAACCCATATTCACCAATGTTGTATGTATATTTATAAATCTTTCTAAAATTCACCCCTTGCTAGTAGTAGAACCAACTTCACCGAAAAGCTTATATACAAACTTCCCTATTTTCGTATGTATGGTCAGCCTGAGAAAAAGAGGGATAGCAATTACATTAAAAATCATGATTGGTCTTGTCATATTCTTATTGCTTTTCTTTATCCTATTTAAAATATTTAAAGATATGTTTGCAGGAGGGTTTTAATGAAGAAAAAGATTTACAAAAGAGGATCAAGTGAAACAACTATGAGAATTATCTTAGCTATAATAGTAATCCTTGCTCTCCTTGTGATTTCTGGCAACCTGTTTGCCATGATGAGAGGCGCAGGTGAAGCAAAGATCTGCCAATACAATCTTTTTGTGACTTCTGCGACAAAAACGCCAATAATCCAGAATATCAACATACCGCCTGAATGCCAGATGAAAAGAATCACTCTGACTTATGATGAGCTTGCCAAGAATAAGGCTAAGGCGCAAAAAGAGATTAAAAAACACAATGATAAATTTAAGGAAAACCCAGAGTTTAAATTTAGTTATGATATAACAAATGATGATGATTTAATAAGATACGAGATGGATAAGGCAATAGCAAAAGAACTAAGGTCTTGCTGGCAGATTGGATGGCAAGGGAATATGAATTTCTTTGATGAATGGTGGAGGTTTTATGATTTGCCTTGGGGCGATGATCCTCCTAGCCAGGAAAAAGCATGGGATTCATGGATAACTAAACTTGCAGGATCCCCATTACGCCCACCAATAAATTGCATAGCCTGCTCAAGAATCAAATTTGATGATAATCTGGAGGCTAGATTTCAGAATGAAAACATAAAAACAATAAATGAATGGATGCAGAAGACACCTATCCCTGCTGACCCT
>JAYEPB010000099.1:0-2457 GCA_034723595.1 Nanobdellota archaeon | reverse complement strand
TGATACGTTTAGACTTGAAATTCACAACAGACACAAAAAAAGGCATACAAAACTCAGACATAATCTTCATTGCAGTAGGCACTCCCTCAGGCAAAGACCATCGGGCTGACCTCTATTTTGTCAAAGCAGTAGCCAACGATATAGGCAAACACATCAACAGCTACAAAATCATCATCAACAAAAGCACAGTACCTATTGGCACAGGAGACATGGTAAAAGACATAATCAATCAACACACTTCATTAGAATTTGATGTAATTTCCAACCCAGAATTTCTCAGAGAGGGCACTGCAATAAAGGACTTCACAAACCCAGACAGGATTGTTATAGGAACAGACTCAGAAAAAGCAAAAGAAATCAGGAATAAGCTTTACCAGGGCATTGCCCGGGCTGACAAGCCAATCATGTTCACAGACCTACGAAGCGCAGAAATCATAAAATACGCCTCAAATGCAATGCTTGCCACAAGAATATCATTCATGAATGAGATATCGCATCTATGCGAAAGAGCTGGCGGGGACATCAAGATGGTCGCAAGAGGCATTGGTCTTGATAATAGAATAGGTCCAAGATTCTTACAGGCAAGATTAGGATATGGCGGAAGCTGCTTTCCAAAAGATGTAAAGGCTTTAAGACTGACAATGGAAGAACACAACATCAAGTCAAGAATATTGCAGGCAGTAGAGGATGTAAACCATGACCAAAAAATGTCAGTAATACCAAAAGTCATGCAGCTCCTGCCAGACATAACAGACAAAAACATTGCAGTATGGGGTCTGGCATTCAAGCCAAAGACAGATGACATGAGGGATGCACCATCCTCAATCATAATCAATGAACTCATTGAAAAAGGCGCAAACATCAGCGTATTTGACCCAGAAGCTCAAGAGAATGCCAAAAAGATCCTCCCAGAAAATATAACCTATTGCTCTACACCATACGAAGCATTAGAGCAGGCAGATTGCCTCATATTACCGACTGAATGGAATGAGTTCAGGAATCTTGATAAGGAGAAGATGAAAAGCCTTATGAGACTGCCGAACATAGTTGACGGCAGGAATGTCTGGAATCCGAAGGAGATGAAAGATGCAGGATTCAATTATATTGGTGTTGGGAAGGGAAATAAATAAGATAGGCTTGGCTTGAGTTTTGGTTAACATTTTAATCCACCTATATGGATTTTTAAGTCATCAGGTAATGACTTTTTTATCCATATAGCCAATAGCGGATTAGCAGGGCAGCAAGTTCTCCTGATTCTTTAGTATCTCTTCCGATATCGTCGAAAAACTTGCGAAACAATTTGGGTAAGTTTTTAAGTTAGTTGTTTATCCTTCATTACGATGGAAAAGTTTATATATTACATTATGTTTCATATCAAATTGTAATAAAAAATATTATAACCTGATTTATTCCATTATGTAATAAAAATGAAAAACATTACCTTAATCCTGCAAAAATTAAAAGAAGAGAATAAAGACTATTTTAAAAAAGAAGATGTAAAAGAAATTGTAAAAAGAATTGAAAAGGATTTTAAGATTAGCTTTAACTGGGCTTCTGTCTGGACCTATCTTCGCCAGCAAAGATATTTTACATTATTAATAAAGGGACATTATTTATTCCTGCCTAAGAAAGATGACAGGCAGCTGAATTATGAAACTACTGTGGATAGAAAGCTTTGCAGCCTTCTGGAGAAGATAGGAATTGATTGGTATATCGGGCTAGACTCAGCATTAAAGATCCATAAAGAAAAATGGCAATATTCAAAAAAGACAGTAATTGTCAATAGCAATATCACTGGAAAACGAAAAATTGGAAATAGGGATTATATTTTCAGGCTGGTCAGAGGAAAGCATTTTGTTGATAAAAGCTTAATAAAGATAGATTATATGAAAGTATCAACGCTTGAAAAAACAATCCTGGATATTATTTATTTTTCAAGATATGATAGAAAAAACATGGATTATGTTCTTCAGGAAGTTAAAGAGCTATTAAAAAAAACTAACTTGAAAGAAGTTTTAAAATTATCAAAGAGCTATCCCAAGACTGTGCAAAATGATATCACAAGAAGCATTGGATAATTATAGTAAGGCTGTTCTAAAAGATCATCCCCATATAGATAAGGCTCTGATAATAAAGGATCTTTATCTGTCAATGATTCTTAAAAGAATGGGACAGCATATAGAAAAGAATAAGGAAAGTATTTTCAGGCATCTTGTTTTTAAAGGTGGAACACTTCTTGTAAAGGGATATTTAGGATATTATAGATTTAGTGAAGACCTGGATTTTATTTATTCAAATAATCCGGGATTTGAGGAACTTACTAGAAATAGCAGGGAAAGGGCTATTAGGGGTTATCTGGTGATATTTATGCCAGAGATAGAACACATATGCAATGAATTAAATCTTGATTTTAAGAATGCGCGCAATAACAAAAAGTATTGCCGGAATACAAACAGG
>JAYEPB010000098.1:0-10674 GCA_034723595.1 Nanobdellota archaeon | reverse complement strand
CTGAAACTCTCTTAAAGAACCAATAATATTTTTGTGCTGAGATTCAAGCTCAAGAATCCTCTTATCAGTAGCCAGAAGAGGGATTTTACAATAATTCTCCCCTAATTTGTATGACTTAAGGTGGTTTTTCTTTTTCACGTTGCCTTAATATGTGTTACACCTCATATTTAATACCACCCAAGCACCCTTATTTTGTTTGACAGGCACCCCAGAGGAGCATTCCTAATTTGTGTTACAAATTATATATAAGTGTTTCACATTTCTTCTTAATTTGTATTAAATCCATAAGCCAAAATACCTATTAAAATATATCATACCCCAATATGTATGACAAGAAGTATATAAATTTAATGGATTTCATCCCAATTTGTATAAAAAATTGCAAAGCAATTTTATGTAATACTTTTTGGGAAATAGTAATACAAAAAAGTATTATAATATTGAATTTCAAAAGGAAATATTACAAAAGGATTTAGAATATAGAAATATAAGGAAATGATATAGATTTAAAACAAATCCTTTCTTTACAAAAGTAAATTACATACCCACCACATACAATTTCTCAAAGGCACTCATTAAAAAATTTCCCAAAGGAAATCTTTTAACTAAGGTCAACAATCTCATCAAGCAGATATCGATAATCCATAGTCATTACACTCACACTCATATTGATCCACATATCAAACCATCCATTCTCAGACACAATCTCCCCATCTGTATTATTCACATACACAACATAATTATATGTACCGTTTGTATAATTTGTATAATCATCAATAACATAAGCAGGAAGCATAGTATAATTCACCTCATTATATCCTGGCACAGTTATCCCTGCCAGCACAGTATCAAGAGTATAATCCCCCTCAGCAATCTCTGTATCTATTGTTACATAGTCTCCAAATCCAACAGGTGATGTCGCATTTATCCACTTGATAACTCCTACTCCAAACCCGTCAAAATGCTGCGCAATAAAATTCAACACACCGCCAGAGCAGGACAAACCCATACATAACAAAGAATCATCACAATCCCCTCCAAGATCAGTCTCATCAGCTACAACACCCCCAGCTGAAACAAAACCAAACCGAGATGAATAAAATCCCTCAGCATAATACAATTTAAACTTATTGCAATCAACATTCTCAAATGTCACACTTGCTGATGAATTGATACTATTATCCAATTCTGACACATTGATTGAGACAAAACCGCTGCCAATATTAATATGCGAATCATAATCCTGCGCAGTTGCATTTACAGTATCAAACCATACAACAGTAGTCCCACCTAACCCAAGCGTAAGATTCTCAACAATTCCAATATCAGGAACTTCAGACATATTTGTTGTAAGGCTAAATTTAGCCATATTTGGCCATACCTTGCTGTAATCAATATTTACAGATATAAGATGAGGTGTAAGAGAACCCTCATTTGTTTCAAGCTCTGCCTTATACTGCAAATATCTTGCACTTGCATTAATCAATCCAGAAGGATTTGCCAACCCTGCTGACCAGGGAGTCCAGATTATATTATCATTCGATGTCCTTGTAAGGACAGTCAGATTTGTAGGATAATAATAATCAATTCTAATATCATCTATAGTCACCCTCTCTCCTACACTAGTTCCAGTGCCCTCAAACTTCAACCTGAAATTATCTATCAAATACTGCGAGCCTATTATAGTTTCTTCAAACCTGCACCATGTGCCATCACCACCATTTCCTGCGCAAAAGTCAGGACCCCCATAAGCATCAAGATCATGCCAGCTGTTATAGCTGCTGCCATTATAAAGCTCGACATAGAAATCGCCATCCTCAATCCGGTCTTTATTATACCAAAAGAATATTCTTATCCCTTGGGCACCTGAAGCATCTATATTATCAGATATAAGATCATTATCATCATTTGTACCAAGGTTTTCTGCAGAATATGTGCCACTTACTTTTCTTTCTATACTATAGCTCCAGTCAGTTGCGCCATTATCATCCCATTTCCAATCCCAATCTATATCTTCAAATCCCTCCTCAAGAAGCGCGCTTTGATTAAAGCGAATCACATCAGTTTCCCAACTTATATCTTTCCACCGCTTCAAACTTCCGGCATCAAATACCTGAGAGATATAATCTCCAGCAGTATAATTCATTAACCCAACCTCACCATTATCAACTGTCACATTAACATAAGTTCCAAAATCCCAATTGCTGAATCTGTAATCGCTGTCACCCCAGTCAGTTAAATCAAGAGTATTCCTGGCAAGGCAATTCCACCTGAATCCAGAATCAACAAAAACATTCTCTCCAAGTTCGTTAGCAATATCTTTTATGAATATTGTTGAATTATCAAAACCAGTCAAACTTTTTGTCTCTATCAGTTGCCAGGATCCAGTGTAATCAGAATAAAGGCTTATATTAGCAAGATTACCTGCAAGGTCTGCTGCAGAGCAATTGAATGTGACATTTCCAAAACTGACCGAATTATTGTTTGCAGGATAGTTTAAGGTGACTATAGGCTTGGATTCAGTACCATAACTGATATTGACCAATCCCAGAAGAGGTGTACTCTGATTATTTGGCGTTGCCATAACAGATTTATACTGCAAATATCTCGCGCTCAAGTTTATCAGGCCTGAAGGATTGCTGTGACTTGATGACCAGGAGGACCATGCCACATTATCATTTGATGTCCTTGTCTGGATAGCCATGCTTGTTTCAACAATGGAAATTACAAGGACATCATCTATCACAGCCCTTTCATTTGTTCCAGTTCCTGTCCCCTCAAATTTCAGCCTGAAATTTTGCCTAAAATACTGAGAGTCTGTTATTGTCTCATTAAACCTGCACCACCTGTCATCACCGCCATTTCCTGCACAAAAATCAGGACCATCATAAATATCCAAGTCATGCCAGGTATTATAGCTAGTTCCATTATAGATCTGGACATAGATATCCCCAGTATCAAGAGCATCCTTGTTGTACCAAAAGAATACTCTCACCTCTGAAGAACCTGAAGAATCCAGATTATCAGAGACCATATCATTATCATCATTGCTGCCAAGATTTTCTGCAGAATAATTACCCCCAACCCTCATATCCAAAGACTGGCTCCAGTCAGTCAGCCCATTGTCATCCCATTTCGCATCCCAGTCTATATCTTCAAACCCATCTTCAAGAAGGACAGACGAATATAAGAATTCCCCATCCCATGTCAGATCATCCCAGCTGGTTTCATCACCTGCATCAAATACCTGTGAAGTATAAGACCCTGACAGGTAATAACTATTTGCGCTATCATTAAGCAAAGCAACATTCCCCTCATCAACAGTCGTATTTCCATAGCCTCCAATATCCCAATTGCTGAATGTGACATCACTGTCACCCCAGCCGCCAACTTCCATATCATTATAAGCAAGACAGTTCCATCTGAATCCTGCATTAAGAAAGATATTCTCTCCAAGCTCGCTAATGACATCCTTTGTGAAAGTTGTTGAATTGGCAGTACCTGTCATTTCCTTTGTTTCAATCAGCTGCCAGTCCCCCCTGTAATCAGAATAAAGGCTTATATTGACCAATTCTGCAGCACTGTCTGCAGCAGAGCAGTTAAAAATTACATTATCAAGGCTGATCGCATTGTTGTTTACAGGATAGTTTAAGGCCACTGTTGGCTTGGATGTGCTAACATAACTGAGATTAATAAAGTCCAAAGTAGGAGTATGGTATTCAGTAAGGGTCGTGAGAATTACCTTATACTGCAAATATCTCGCACATGTTGTGATTAATCCTGAGGGGTTTGCATGGCTCAAAGACCAGGGTGTCCAGATTATATTGTCCTCTGATGTCCTTGTCTGGATTTCCAGGCTTGTTGGATAATAATAAGTAAGCCTGACATCATCTATCGAAACCCTTTCATTGACACCTGTCCTTGTGCCTTCAAACTTCAGCCTGAAATCTCCAATCAGATACTGAGGGTCTGTGATAGTCTCATCAAATCTGCACCAGGTTCCATCCCCTTTATTTCCTGCGCATAAGTCAGGACCGCCATAAATGTCCAGATCATGCCAGCTGTTATAGCTGCTGCCATTATAAAGCTCGATATAGAAATCGCCATCCTCAATCTTATCCTTATTATACCAGAAAAAAATTCTGACTCCAGGAGCACCTGAGATATTTATGCCATTTGATATTAAGTCATTATCATCATTGCTACCAAGATTTTCTGCAGAATAATTGCCGCTTACTTTCCTATCCAAAGACTGGCTCCAGTCAGTTACCCCATTAGCCTGCCATTTCGCATCCCAGCTAATATCTTCAAATTCATCCTCAAAAATTACGCTTTCATTAAATGGAAATACGCTGGTTATCCAACTTATATTATCCCATCTTTTTTCAGATCCTGCATCAAATACCTGCGAGACATAATACCCATCCATATAATACTTGTCTGCAGCAGAATTAAGCAAAGCAAGACTTTCCCAAATGACCGCTGTATTGGTATGGCTTCCAAGATTCCAGTTACTGAATGTAGAATCACTATCTCCCCAGTCACCTAATCCTAATATATTATATGCCTGGCAATTCCACCTGAATCCTGAATCAATAAAAACATCCTCTCCTAGCTCGCTAATGACATCTTTTGTAAATGTTGTTGAATTGTCAGTGCCTGCCAGGCTCTTTGTTTCAATCAGCTGCCAGGTTCCAGGGTAATCAGAATAAAGGCTTATATTTGCCAATTCAGCAGCAGGGCTAATAGCAGAACAATTGAATGTGACATTGTCAAGGATAACTGAATTATTGTTTACAGGCTGGTTTAAGGTTACTGTGGATTTTGATCCAGATCCATAACTTATATTGACCAATCCAAGACGAGGAGTAGTATGGTTATCATGTGTTGCAAGGATAGCTTTATACTGCAAATATCTTGCACTTGAGTTGATCAGGCCTGAGGGGTTTGTGAGGTTTGATGACCAGGCAGCCCATGTTGCATTGTCATTTGATGTCCTTGTCTGGATAGCCATGCTTGTTTCAACAATGGAAATTACACTGACATCATCTATTGCTACACCTTCATTTGGCACAGTCCCAGTACCCTCAAATTTCAGCCTGAAATTTTGCCTGAAATACTGCGAGTCTGTTATGGTCTCACTAAACCTGCACCACCTGTCATCACCACTATTTCCTGCGCATAGATCAGAACCATCATAAACATCCAGGTCATGCCAGTTATTATAGCTGCTGCCATTATAAAGCTGGATATAGATATCCCCTGCATCAAGAGCATCCTTATTGTACCAGAAAAACACTTTTACCTCTGAAGAAGCTGAAGAATCCAGATTGTCAGAGATCAAATCATTATCCTCATTTGTACCAAGGTTTTCTGCAGAATAATTACCACCCATCTTCAGATCCCAAGACAGGTTCCAGTCAGTCAACCCATTATCATCCCATTTTGCATCCCAATCCTCATCTTCAAACCCATCTTCAAGGAGAATATATGAATAAGATAAGTTCTCCTGCCATCTTATGCCATCCCAGCTTATTTGGCTTCCTGCATCAAATACCTTAGAGACATAATGCCCATCCATATAATAACTGTTTGCAGTTGCATTGAGCAGGGCAATGCTTTCCAAATCAACAGTTGTGTTAGCATAACTTCCAAACTCCCAGTTGCTGAATGTATAATTGCTGGCTCCCCAGCCAGCCAATCCAGGACCATTATAAGCAAGGCAATTCCATTTAAATCCTGCATCAATAAAGATATTATCTCCAAATTCAGTGACAATATTTTTTGTAAAAGTTGTTGAATTATCAAAGCCTGTCAGTTCTTTCGTTTCAATCAGCTGCCAGCTGCCTTTATAATCTGAGTAAAGGCTTATACTGGTCAGGTTTCCCTCAGTGTCTGCAGCTGAGCAATTAAATACAACATTGTTAAGATTGATTGAATTGTTGTTTACAGGATGGTTTAAGGTTACTGTAGGTTTGTATTCAATACCATAAGTAATATTAACCCATTGTAAATAAGGAGTATCATAATTATTTAGTGTTGTCAGGATGGATTTATACTCCAAGTATCTCGCACTCGCATTGATTAGCCCTGAAGGGTTTGTGTGATTTGATGACCATGCTGACCAGGTCGTATTGTCATTTGATGTCCTTGTCTTGACAGCTATATTGGTCTCCCTTGTATAAGTAATATTAACATCATCAATCGCTACTAATTCATTAAGATCTGTTTCTGTGCCCTCAAACTTCAGCCTAAAATTATCTCTGAAATACTGCAAATCTGTTATTACCTCATTAAACCTGCACCATGTACCATCACCACCATTCCCTGCGCAGAAGTCAGGGCCATCATAAATATCCAGGTCATGCCAGTAATTATATGTGCTGCCATTATAGATCTGGATAGAGAAATCGCCTTCCTCAAGCTTATCTTTATTATACCAGAAGAATACTCTTATATCTGAAGCTATTGAAGTATTTATATCATTAGATATCAAATCAGTGTCATTATTGGTGCCAATGTTTTCTGCAGAATAACTGCCACTTGCCTGCAAATCAGTAGAATTGCTCCAGTCAGTCACGCCATTGTCCTGCCACTTTGCATCCCAGTTAACATCTTCAAATCCATCCTCAAAAAGTACAACCTGGTTATATGGGATTACACTATCTCCCCAGTTTATATCCATCCATCTTGTTTCATTGCCTGCATCAAAGGTCTGCGAAATATAAGAGCCAGAGGTATAATAAGTATCCGTGCTGTCATTCAACAAGGTAACATTCTCTCCATCAGTTGTTGTATTGTAAAACATTCCTGCACTCCAGTTATACAACCCATCCCCAGCAACCTCTATAACATAAGTCTGATTGCTCAGGTGAGGAGTGATCCATTCAATCCAGTCAACCAGACCGTCACCATTAGTATCACTTTTTGTCAAATCAAATACCTCATTCCTTGTCCCATTAACAATCCAGTAAAGATGCACAAATTCTGAATCTGCTTCTGATGGAAGAGATGTATAAGTAAGAATATCTGTATAATGCTCTTCTGATGTCACAACTACTTGTTTTGAAGTTGGGGACATATTTGTCTCAATTATTTCAGGAGCAGGAGTATAATATTCAATCTCTATTGCATCTGTCTCTGAAGGCACAACAATTTCTGCTATATCTGTTAAAATAAAATCAGTCTCAACAGCTGAAGCAACCTGATTCAGTTCTGCAGCCAGATTATCAATTCTGTCCCTCAGCTTGTCTTTCTCCTGTGGTCTAGCCTCTTTTTCAATCATCTTTTGCAGGTTTTCTATCTGCTTTTCTAGATTATGGGTCCTAATGGTTTTCACTATGCCCTCGCTCCTTATCCAGGCATTCAGACCATCAACAGCAACCCTCTTTGTCCCTTTCTTTCTGAACACAGTTATGTTCTCTGCATTAACTGATATATTCACACCATGCCCAGATTTCGCAAGATCAGAAGCCATTGTCTTAGTCCACTTAACAGGCTTATTAATCTCTGCGCTGTGTTGCACCAATGTTTCATTAACTATCAATTCCTCAACAGAAACAATGTAATCTATTGCTCCAATCTCCAGCTCTGCATTTTCAATATCTATCTGCAATGTATAATTAGTTGCGTTAAAACCAAGCCCTGCAACTAGGCAGGTATCTGTGCATGCATCCTCAAACAAGTATCCTCTATAATAAAATACAGCAGGCAACTGCATTGCCTCGCTTCGATAGACATTTGAATAAGGATTATCAAGAGAAAGGTTATAATCAACATACCATATCTGCGCACTCACATTATTATCCAGAGCTACGCCTTCCAGCCCGTAATATGCCATAAAAGGATTTTTCCAGTCTGCATCATATCTTTCAACTTCAACAAAATCACAGCACAGCCCGTGCCCATAGCATTCCTTATAAGCTTTGTTTATCTTCCATACTGTGCATAGATGCGACTCATTCTGATCTGTGATTGTATTCTCAACAGTAAAATCAATAAAACCTCCTGTTGATTCCCATCCGTCATCTTCAGGATCAAATGATGTGCCTGATTTGTACTTCATCGCAATGTCAAGAATTACATCCTCAGGAATATCACTCTCACCAACAACTAATGGTTCTACAGCAGCAAGTTCATCTACCTCATCTGCCCTTGCACTCTCATTAACAACAACTGGCTCAGTCACAGCAATTTCATCTGCTTCATCCTCCATGCCACCAAATGTTGCATAACCAGTGATTGATCCAAATCCTCCAGATTCTAGCTGCGAAGAATTTAATATTACATAACTTGCATTATCATGAATTATTGAAACAACTGCAAAGCCATCTGCGCCCACCCTGCCAGACATCATTATGCTCCGCAATTCACCAGCTCTTGACAATGTCCAGGTATATGTCCCAGATTCATTGAACAGGACATGAACTTCATCGCTTACATTAATTGATTCTTCATATACAACTAAGCCAATAAATGCAGGCTTCAGCAAAAAGAACACCATACTCATTATCATCATTGCAAATAGTATATAAGGGATAAAAGGATAAGCCTGATAGATTCTCCTTGAACCACTTAAACCCTTAAACTCTATATTAAACTCATCAATCTTTTTCCTGCACTCTTTTGCATAAGAATCATAATACTTAATCCACTCCTTCTTACTTCTGGTTCCAATAATAGCATCATATCTGAGCTTATAGGATTCTTTACTTATCCTACCCTGGCGATACTGCATATCCAGACCTTCAGCTGCATTAATCAAATCTGCTTTATTTCGCTGTATATTTTCATGCAGCTTTTCCAGTTTCCGCTTTTTCCTTTCTGCAATAAGGAAAGAAAATTTAAGAGTCATTTCCCAATAACCTCATTTTTTGATTTTCTCGAGGAAGGTGTTTTCCTTAATAACATTCTGCTTAGATCTATTGTTTTTGGATTAGATGCTATCCTATATATCTTAAAATTACCAACATTGAGCCTGTCAATAAATTCAAGATCTACAAGCTTGTTAATTATCCTAAAAGTCGTAGAAATAGGAATTCCTGTTTTATGCGATATTTTCTGTAGATGAAAAAGCTCATCCTTATCCTTCAAAAGAAGATGAATTATGCTGATTATCTTAGGGTCTATTAATTCCTCCAACGCACTCATGCATATTATTCAGACTTCTGCATATTTAAAACTTTCTATTTCTAGAACTTATCTTTAATAATTGGAAACAAGTTTCCATAAATAGAAACAATAAAAATATAAAAAAATTATTTGAAAGTATAAGAGCCTAGCATTTCTTTGAAACAAAAAATTTCATAAATAATTAAAAAAAGAGGAGTTTAATCCTCCTATCAAAATCCAAGAATTATATCCCCCAACCTATATGGATAGGCAATCCTGCATCAGACCATGATACTGATTCATGGCTTTTGAATGATGTCTTCCTTTCAGGAAATCCCCTATAGCCATTATATGCATCCTTATAGCTTGTACCAGAGAATCCACCTCTGCCATTTTTGCCATCAGGCTGGTCAATCTCGTATACTGCATCAAATGAATTATAATTAAATTTAGTAACATTATATACCTCACTTGTTCGCTTTCCGCTGCGGCACATCAGGATTATACTAGTATTCTCATCTGCCAAATCCTCAATATCACTTTTAAAATCTGGATTTAAACTCTTATCCCAGGTCTTATATGGTATATTAATCGCAATCGGAGAAGTCTTCATGTTCTCAACACTTTTTGCTGAAAGAACCCTCAAATTACCATTCACCTTAAACCTAAGAAGGTTATTTCCCCTTCCAAATATATTTACTTTTCCATCATCTGGTACTATTAGACTGCGCTTTGTTGTTATATTATCAACTCTCGCTGGCGCGCCAACCCAATGATATTCTGCTACAGACCTTATATCCACAATAACTACATTTGCAGGCTCCCCACTCTCAGGATCCACTTGACTAGCCTGCGCATCAAACGCCTGTTCTGCTGTTATAGGTATTAAATCCGCATTAACCAAACTGGCAGCTAATACCACAAATACTGCCAATGCAATAAATTTTGCTATTTTCTTCATTTGTTATCCCCCCAGATATGTATATTATTTATGATAAAATTTTAATTACAATTCAACTTTAAAAAACTTGCTATCATAGCTTACTATGAATAAAGTTCCCACATAGATTAATAAAATATTACATAAGATAAGATATAATCAATTCTCCATAATTTTAATTAAAACCCTTGCCAAAATTCACAGGGCAAATTTGGGTTAAATATTTAAATGATGAGATTAATAAACACAATTATTATGAAAAAAAGAGGGCATATGTGACCCTGATTGTACAGCAGAAGATGACATAGACTGCGCTGCGATTGGTTCAGCAGAAGAAACTGCTGAAGTTATTGAAAAAAAAGAAGAAAGAGAAATAGAAGAAAAGGAGATTATACAGATTAAAAAGAAAGAAGAGATTATTGAAACGCCTAAAAAGATATCCTGGATATCCCCCACAGCCATAATCTTAAGCATACTTGCTTTTGCTGTTCTTATCCTCATAGCACTTTTTGTATTATCAAAAACAAAAGCTAAAAAAGAAAGCAATACTGCTTTAGTAAACTATTTCATGCAATACATGAATCAAAGCTATTCATATGAGCAGATTGCAGGTGTATTAAGGC
>JAYEPB010000097.1:0-10674 GCA_034723595.1 Nanobdellota archaeon | reverse complement strand
TAACAAAATTATACATGCTTCTGATTGTTTCTTTTCTTTGATATTCAGGAACTTCTCGATAATCAAAAAGTTCTCTTAACATCCATGCTAACTTCTTTCTCTTTGTTTGGGGTTTTGTGCCTAATAAGACACCATTACCATAATCAAGATTTCTTTCTGCAAACCATTGAACATTCGATTCTAATGTTTCTGGGGAAACTTCTAAAAGCTGCGCTTGCTGCAATAATATTTTTTTGCCAAAATAAGTGTCTTGATAATTTTGCTTTAATAATCTAATATGGTTCTGATAGTTTTTTTCAATCGTGTCTGGATTCATGTTTAACAATCCAGCTCTAGATGCAATCTTGCTGTCATTCAATCCCAAATTTGATAATTTTTGATAGTTTCTTTCAATCGTATCTGGATTTCTGTCCAGCAATTCAGCTCTAGATACAATCTTGCTGTCCTTCAATCCCAAATCTAATAATCTCTGATAATTTCTTTCAATCGAGTCTGGATTCCTGCCTAGCAACTCAGCTCTAGATGCAATCTTATCATCTTTTAATCCCAAATCTAATAATCTTTGATGATTTCTTTCAATCGTGTTTGGATTCATACTGAGCAGATGAGCTTGTGATGCAATCTTGCTGTCTTTCAGTCCCAAATCTGATAAGTTTTGATAGTTTCTTTCAATCGTGTCTGGATTCCTGCCGAGCAATTGAGCTTGTGTTGCAATCTTGCTATCACTTAACCCAATTTTTTTCAAAATTCTGTAAGTAACTTTGATAGTGTTATCGTCTATTGTTGTATTTTTAATCCAACCTCTAGAAAAATCACTTATTTGACGTTTTTTTAATATTTTTTCTAATATTTGTGTCATTTTATATAGAAATAGCAGATTGTATTTAAATTTTGCCATGTTCACCACTTTTAGATAGTATCTGCAACCTGTTCTTTGTCCCTTATCCTTAGAGCAAGTGTTTAAGAATATTAACATTCTTGACTTTAAACTTCCTTTAACAATGATTTAGAAAAACCCACAAGTGATTATTTTTAATAGTAAACTTTATTAATATCTAAAGACTCATTTATTGTACAATAAAATATCTGAGAAATTAAAATGAAAGACAATTCAATTTGCATAGAAAATTTAGCTAATGATGAATATAAAAAACATCTCGCTTCTGAAAACAAAGTTATACTCATACAACGAAATCAAAAATTAATTAATGCTTTTGAATCAAAAAATATCCAAAACATTAAAAATATAATTACAGATGTTGTTGAAGAAACATTTAATAAGCCAAGAAAAAGCAACATTGAAAGTATTGCATATACTGTAAAAATTCTAACTGAAAACTATGCCCTAAATCCAGAGATTATAGGGCAATTGCATAATATGGCATTAAAGGATTCTGTAACTGTGTTGCATTCGATTAATGTTATGGCCATGACCTTAAAATTTTGTTATCATGCAGGGGGTCATTTTAAGAATGAAATTGAAAACTATGCTCTAGCTGGATTATTGCATGATATAGGCAAGACACAGATAAGTGATGAAATCCTTAAAGCACCAAGAAAACTTACTAAACAAGAAGATCTAAAGATAAAAGAACACCCAATTATAGGATATAATATTCTAAAGAATTGCAAAATAGATGCCAAAGTTGCAGAGGCCACTTATCAACATCATCAAAAATTAGATGGCAGCGGCTATCCTAAAATAAAAAAAGAGATTTCAGAGACTGCACAGGTATTAGGGATTATTGATTGTTATGATGCTCTTACAGCCTGCCGTTCATATAACGAGACTATAATATTACCTGCTGCATTGAAAATGCTCAAAAAAGATGTTGATGAAGGTAAATTAAATAAATATATTTTCAAAGATTTTAAGAATAGTTTAATTAATAATTATATTGATTAGTAAAACATCACTGTTAAAAACTTTTGCAAAAGTTTTTTAAACAACCTTAATCTCATCAATATCAAAATATCTCTTGACAATACTTTCAAAATTCCTTAGATTAACAGCAGCTCTTCCAATAATAAGTCCTCTTGTCTGCGAGTCAGGACTGGTCATTGTCACAATCTTGCCTTCAATATCTATATTATTCACTTTGAGCGGCATGATAACATTCCTGGCAAATTTCTCAAGATCATCACTATATTCTATAATTCGTATCTTCTTCTTGGATATCCTTTCCAGTTTCTTGATATTTCCTGCTTTCTTGCCTATTGCCTTACCTATCTCCCCTGGCATAACTATAAAAATCAGAGTGCCTTCCCTAATTATCATATCCTTAACATGCGACCTTGTGATAGTCTCAAACAATGTCATAAGCTTTATTGATTCTATATCAAACTTTATTTTGCTCATTCTTTTTTAAGCCCTATTACAGAAATAGAGAAAGGTTTTTTGCACAGCACTGCAAACTCATCATTTGGATAAGGCAATTGTATAATTTCTGTGCCTGTCAGTTTTGCATAATGATCTAATGTTTCTTTTATATCTTCAGCGCAGTTCGCGCTCAGATAAATTTTTAGAAGATTACCATTTCTAAGCTCCTTCAGGACCCTGTCATTTCCTATTACTATTTTCTCTTCCTCAAGACCTTTCTTGATTTGGACTATGTTTTCGTCTGCAACTACTTTCTTCGCCATTTTATATCTCTCCACTCATATTTTTTTAACCACTTTTGTTATAAGCCCTGGAAGACCTGTTCCAACAGGTACTGGCTGATTAAGCATGACATTCTCAACAACAGAGTCAAGCTTGTCAACCTCTCCAACCATTGCCGCATCTATCATGTGCTTGATAGGAGTTTCAAAACTTGCTCTTGCAAGGACACTTGCTTTTTCGCTTACTACCCCATATCTTGTGATTCCTTTGATAACACCTGATTGGCACATAGTATCAGCAGCAAGCATAATATGCCTTTGGTCTACATTAAGACCCTGAGAATCAATAACCTTAAAGACCTCATTAATGATAGATTGGCGTGCAGCTTCAATTCCAATCACCTTCTGCACTTCAAAAATATCATTTGAGATTGTTCTTGTCATATCAACAAACTTGAGTTTTAGCACTTCTTTAAGGTTTGACCCTGCTGTAACAATGATGAACTCATTCTCTCTCTTTACTGGAAGAACCTGAGATACATTCTTTATGCCTGTGACATAAGTCTTTTTCAGAGTTTCTTTAAGCTTAAATACTGCATTAAGATTTACATCCTTACCCTTTGGTTTGACAATAATCATCTCAGCCTTTTCTTTGATTGTAATTGCGCGCATTGATTTTCCCAATGTTTTTATTATCTGAGCATGTTTAGCGCCGATTGTCTTAATCTTCTCTTTATTGAACTTGATTTCTACGCAGAGGTCAACAACATTGATATTCATCTCTTCTGCAATCTCACCCAGTTTTGTTTCCTTGATTGAAATTGCAAGTTCCCTGATGTCCTTTCCCTTATTATAAGGACTTTGAAGGTATATCTCCATCATTGGAGTCTTAATTAGTTTTCTTCCATCGAGAATCTCAATTATCCTTGGCAGACCCATTGTAACATTCACTTCAGAAACTCCTGCAAGGTGAAATGTATCCAGTGTCATCTGTGTACCTGGTTCTCCTATAGATTCTGCTCCAACAAGTCCAACACATTCGCCTGCATCAACTTTAATCTGCTGATATTCTTCATAAACAGCTTCCATGATTGTCTTAAGCTTTGCCTGGCTTATATTTCCTGGGACATTTGCCTTTATCTCATCCAACACTTTAAGAGATAATTTTCCTGCATATTCTTTGTATAAATCTGCCATTTTTCACCTTGAGCTTATTTTTGATTCGATTATATTCTTGACATTGATTACACCATTCTCAGATTTTGAGACATCAATCCCATCTTCTCCATATAAGAATTGAATCACATTCCCTCTTGAATCCCTCACAGTCTCATCATATTCTACCCTGATATCCTGCATCGCGTTTGCGAGTCTCCTGTATAGATATCCTGATTTTGGTGTTCGAAGAGCAGTATCCATCAGGCTGTCCCTTCCAGTCATTGCCATAAAGAAGAATTCCCATGGTTTCAATCCTTTTTTAAAGCCATCTCTTATGAATCCTCTTGCCTTTGGACCTAAGTCTCCAACTTTAAAAGATGATAATGTCCTACCTGAATAACCTTTCTCAATCCTCTTGCCTCTCATAGCTTGCTGACCTACACATGCAGCCATCTGCGCAAGATTAATTGGTCCGCCTCGCGCACCGCTTTTTGCCATTATTATTGTATGATTAGATTCTTCTGAATAATCCTGCACAATCTTTCCTGCAAGGTTTCTTGCCTTATTCAGAACTTCAAGAATCTTCAGTTCAAGAGTTTCAGCTTTTGTTTTACCAGGGAAGGTCTCAAGTTTATTATTGTTAAACTTTTCGATAAGTTCACTCACTTTGATTTCAGCTGCTGCTAAGATTTTCTCTACCTCTTCTTTTCCTTTATCTGATACATCAGAATCTCCTATGCCTGTTGTAAATCCTCTGCTGTATAGTGCTGCTATCCCAAGTCTCATCATCTTTTCAAGTATCTTGGCTGTCTCTGCATTACCATACCTCTTATGGAGCTGTCTTAACATAAGACCTTTTCCTTCACCAAGGTTTGCTGAATCCATTACACCAGAAATCAGTTTGCCTTTCTTGATTTCAACCAATCCATTCACACTACATCCCTTACTGGAAAATTTATCACACTCCTTGCATTTAGCAGATGGAGCAATGCATGCTTTTGATCTCCCTGCATAAGTAAAATCAGAAGGAAGAACCATACTGAACATATCTTTACCTGATATTTTTGCCTTATTTGGAAATCTTGAAAAGTCATCAACACCGATAGAATATAAGATATCTATTGCATCCTGCTTATCAAATTCCATATCCCTTGTAAGCACGAAATTTCCGCTGATTGAATCCTGAATGCATCCTATGACGCTTAACCCATAACGAGGGGATATTATTTGCTTCTCTACAAGCATAAGCTCTTCAGCTTCAGCTCTTGCTTCTTCTGTCTGAGGAATATGAAGGTTCATCTCATCTCCATCAAAATCTGCGTTGTATGGATTACACACTGAAGGATTAAGCCTTAATGTCTTTCCCGGAAGCACTCTGATATAATGGCACATCATGCTCATCCTGTGAAGACTCGGCTGCCTGTTGAATAATGCAATATCCCCATCAAGGAGATGTCTCTCAACACTGTATCCTGGCTGAATCTCTTCAAGAGCTGCTTCTTTTGTCTCTTCTGTTATCTTCTTTTTCTTGCCGTCAGGCCTGATGATATAGTTAGCGCCAGGGTATTTCTGATTGCCATTCTCTATAAATTTCTTAAGGTACGCTAAGTTCCATTCATTGATCCTTTCAGGGACTGTAAGTTTCATTGCCATCTCCTTAGGCACGCCAACTTCATTTATAGATATTTTTGGATCAGGACTAATCACAGTTCTGCCAGAGAAGTTTGTCCTTTTTCCTGCAAGATTATGCCTTATTCTTCCTTGTTTACTTGTTATCCTTTCTGTTATCGTCTTTAAAGGCTGTCCGCTTCTGTGCCTTGCAGGAGGGAGCTGGGCTATATTATTATCAAAGAAAGTTGTTATATGGTACTGCAGCAAATCCCAGAGGTCTTCAATGATTATCTCTGGTGCCCCTGCGTTTATATTCTCAAAAAGCCTTTGGTTGATTCGCACTATATCTCCTAACTTATGCGTAAGATCATCTTCACTCCTTTCTCCACTTTCGAGGGTGATTGATGGTCTCATTGTAACTGGAGGTATAGAAAGAACTGTCAAAACCATCCATTCAGGCCTTACAAAGTTATGGTCTAATCCAAATAATAGCAATCCCTCATCAGGAACTTTCTCAAGCCTTGTCCTTATTTCAATAGGACTTATCCTTTTTTCATCTTCAAGGAATGTTGTCGGCTTTTCTATTGTCACCTTAAACTGTTTTGCCTTGCAATGCGGACACTTGCTAACAGTCCTCAGTTCAGTGATCATTTTTTTAATCTCAACCCTTCTTGCTTCTATACCCTGCGTCTTTTCAATATTATCAAGAGAATCTATGTATTTTTCCAAAGACCCTGGGTTGATGAGAGTTTTTCCGCATTCCCTGCAGGTACATCTCAGAATATTCAGTATGATGTTAGCGTATTTTATATGAATAATTGGTCTTGCAAGTTCAATATAACCAAAATGACCAATACATTCTTTGAGTTTTGAGCCGCAAGTCTTGCATTTAAGTCCAGGGTCAATAACTCCCAGCCTTATATCCATCAATCCGCCATCAACTGGATAACCTTCTCTGTCATAAAGTTCAGGTGTCACGACTTTTGCTGAAGCCATCTTCTTAATCATTACAGGAGACAGAATGCCAAAAGTGATGGTTCTGACTTTCTTATAGACATACTGTTCATATCCTTCTACTCTTTCAATATATTCTTCAGCAACGAGATCGCCGCTGATAGCCCCTGTCTTTACAGTTTCAGGTTCTGTTTCTTCTGGATTTTGATTTTTTTCTTCTTCTGGCATTTTGCATCCTTTGATTGTTTTAATACTTATTTTCAAGCTCTAATTTTGGATATAATCCTAAAGTCTTTAATTCATCTAGCATAAGCTTAAATGCATAAGAAAGCTCAATATCAGTAATCTCTACATTCTCGCCACAGATTGAGCAATATCTTTTGTCCTTGAACTCATCCCTTATTGCGATGACGCCGCATTGCTCACATACAGGAACAACTGTCCTGTCACTGTCAAATCTTTCCTTCAGCAGAAGGCTTGTGCCATGCGCAACAAAAGTGTCTTTCTCCATCTCTCCTAATCTTAATCCTCCCTCTTTTGCCCTTCCTTCTGTTGGCTGCCTTGTAAGCAACTGGATAGGCCCTCTTGCCCTTGAATGTATCTTATTAGATACCATGTGTTTAAGTTTAAGATAATACATATTTCCGATGAATATCTTTACTTTGAACTGCTTTCCTGTGACCCCATTATACATTGTTTCAGTTCCGTTTTCTCTGAACCCCATTGCCTGCAGCTCTGCCCTAATATCTTTTTCAGATTCTGACTGGAATAATGTTCCATCTATCTGTCTTCCTGCAAGAGCACCTGTCTTTCCCCCAATAAGTTCAATAAGATGAGATATTGTCATCCTTGAGGGGATACCATGCGGTGAGAATATCAAATCTGGTGTTATTCCTGAAGCTGTAAATGGCATGTCTGCCTGAGGGATTACCATCCCAATGACACCTTTCTGTCCATGCCTGCTTGTGAATTTATCTCCAATCTCAGGGATTCTCTGATCCCTTAACCTAACCTGAATAAGCTTATTACCCTCCTCATTCTCTGAAAGAATTATAAAATCTACAGTGCCTCTTTCACCATGTCTGCATCCAAGCGAACTTTCACGCTTAAGATTTGAAGTAAGATTATATTCATCCATTGAACTTAGAAACCTTGGAGGGCTTGTCTTTCCTATGATAATGTCCCCTTCTGTGACCTTTGCTTCAGGATAGATTATGCCATCTTCTTCAAGCATCCGATAATCAGTCTCGCTCTTATATCCTCTGACATCCTTGTCAGGCACGCATACTTCGTCTATAAGACCTCCTGAATATCTTAATTCTTCTGTAATGGCTGGCTTGAAATATGAGCTTCTTGCAAGACCCCGTTCTATAGATCCTTTATTGATAAGTGATGCGTCTTCCATATTATATCCGCCATAACTTATAACAGCTACAACAAAATTCTGACCTGACGGATGCTCCTGGTAATTAGTAATATCATGCATAATTGATTTCACAATAGGAATCTGTGGTGTATGAAGAATATTTACATCCATATCCATCCTTACTGCAAAATTCGCTGCATAGAAACCGATTGCCTGCTTCTGGTTCTTGCTGCCTGCGTTAAGCCTTGTAGATTGGTTAAAGTTTCCAAATGGCACATGAGCTGTGCATGTTCCTATTATTGCCAATGGGCTTATTTCCAGATGAGTATGCTCTTCTGTCAGGGCATCTTCTGTGAAAGCTACAAGAATATTCCCCTCTTCCAGAGCATCAATATATTCGATTATACCTTGTGTGATAAGATCCTGCCACTTGATATCTCCATTCTGAATCTGTTTTATATATGCATCTGTCAGCATAGGCTTGCCTTCCTTCACAATGATAAGAGGTCTTCTAACCCTTCCCTTATCGCCTTGCATCATCACATTATCAGTCTTTTCATTATAATTTATATTAAGTTCTGCAGAGATAATGTCTTTTCTTCTTTCTCCTCTTACCTGCTCAGCAAATTCCAATCCGTTTTCGACTGTGCCTATGAATTTCCCATTAAAATATACTTCACTCATTTTGCCACTTCCAGTCCCAGATTTGTTAATGATCCTAATATGTCTTCTTCTTTTGCAATCGTTGACACTATAGCAAGCATAGCAAGATTCTTTCTCAAGCCAATATTGGTTCCTTCCGGAGTCTCGATAGGGCATAATCTTCCAAGATGAGTTGAATGAAGCTCTCTTGCCAGAAAATTTTCCTGAGATGCAGAAAGCGGACTGACCACCCTCTGAAGATGAGACATTGTTGCAAGGAAATTTATCCTATCCATACGCTGGCTTATGCCTTTTCTGCCGCCGACCCAGTTTCCTGTTGCCATCGAACTATAAATTCTTGATGTAAGAAGCTTGTCTCTTATTATTACTTTAATCGAAGGGAATTTCCCTCTTTTAACAATTCTCTGGAAATTATAAAGGAGATCGCCGATAAGAACTTTCAGGTTGACACGGAAAAGGTCTGCAAGAAGATCACCGCTTGATTTCAGCCTCTTATTCATATAATGATCCTTGTCATCAAGAGGCAACTCTTTATTAGCGACCAAAAGGAACTTCTTAATCATTTTGCAGAGATTATAGGCTTTTTGCATTCTGCTTTCACTTGTTATGCCTATATGAGGAAGCAGGTATTTGTCCAGGATTTCTCCCATCCTTTCCACCCTTATCTCTTTAGACTGCGTTATGCCTATTGTCTTCGCAACCCTATCGAGTGCATCTTCTTCTTTTTTCAAATCAACAAATTCATAAAGATTCATAAGAACTTCATCAAATTGCCTGTCTTCAGAAACACTACGCATGATTTTCTCGTCTTGCATCATGCCAAGCGCCTTAAGAATCATTATGAGGGGAACCCTTTTTACCCTTGTAAATGTCAGATAGAACATTCCATTTTTCAACCTTTCAATTGTATGAGGTATCTTGAATGACCCTGCTTCTGAGAACATTTTCCCGACATATTCGCTTACTCCTGTGCCAACATGGTCAACAAGGAATGTATTTGATGCAAGATCCTCAATATGAATCAGCACTTTTTCAGTGCCGTTTATTATGAAATATCCACCTGGATCGTTTGGATCCTCACCACCTTTAATAAGATCTTCTTTTGAAAACTTATTCAGAAGGCAGAACTTGGATCTTAACATAATAGGAATATTTCCTATCTGTGTTGTAAAAGTTTCTCTTTGGACACCATTAATATGACTGGACAACTCGATAAAACATGGCGCAGCATAAGTTATCTTCCTCAATCTTGCCTCAATCGGAAAGATTTCCTTTTTTGAACCATCTGCCTCAGTTATCTGTGGTTTTTCAATCCAGATCTTATCAAGTCTTATCTGGAATTTATCCACATTGTGAGGAATTATTGTCGGTTCAATCTCTCTGTTCTCTTCAATTATCTTTTGAAGTTCGTATTCAATGAAATTATTGAAACTCTCAATCTTTGACTGCACAAAAGTCTGATCTTCAAAGTAGTTTTTGATAAGTATCTTAATGCTATTAACCATTTGTAACTCCTCTGTAGAATACAATTTTTCCTGCTGTTGGACTTTGCCTCACAATCTTAACAACATCTCCCAATTTCAGCTTCATATCTTTTATTGCTGGATCATTCTTAAAAATTCTTGGAAGCTGTGTAACAGATATGTTGTATTTTTTTAAGACAGTCTCTTTCTCCTCTTCACTTAGCTTTGTATGCTTAGGAACGAGGATGTGTTCGCTTATGTTGTATGCTTTAACCATTTTTTTGACATTCCCTTTTCTTATGGAGCATATGGGCCGTACGAGATTCGAACTCGCGACCCCTTGATTTCAATAGCTCACGAGGAACTTTAAAAGTCAAGTGCTCTAGCCAGGCTGAGCTAACGGCCCGTTTTTGTTTATGTATTTAATCCAGACAAGGTTAAATGACGCCCTGGCCGGGATTCGAACCCGGGTCGAAGCCTCGACAGGGCTTCATCATAGGCCGGACTAGACCACCAGGGCCTTTGACCTCATCTGATAACAATTCTTCAAAGAGTCCATTCTCTCTTAAAAAATGAGTCTCTTAGAATAATTGTCCTGGCATGTAAGTATAGGGAGTAAGCATCCATTTATAAAGCTATCGTTTAGTGATAAATATAAAATCTGCTATTCAATGAGCATCAACATCATCAATCAAAACTGAATCCTCTTCCTTATCCTGCTCGTCACGAGGGGAAATTTGATTCCACAAAGATATGCCCTCAAAATTTGGGGTGATTAATTCAAATCTTTTTTCAGTATTTTTATGATTCCACCCTCATTATTTGCATCAAGTTCTATAAAATCCTTATCTTTGAGCA
>JAYEPB010000096.1:0-10714 GCA_034723595.1 Nanobdellota archaeon | reverse complement strand
CCTAAATCTGCTTTCCTTAATCTTTCTGCATTTTCCTCATCATATTCCAGCCCGACAATATTCTTCCTGGGAATACCGAGAACATCATAGACTTCCTTTATTTCAAGAGCCTCTTCTCCTTTATGCTCTGCCCCAGGAAAGCAAAGAACTTTCGCATTTTTATAGTCTGGTTTAAGGTTATTGGCAATAAACTCTCTTAACTTATCTCGTGCCTTCTGCTTAACTGGATCATTATAACTTTTTACCATATATAAGAGAGTTGCCTTTTCATTTAAAAACAATTCGAATATTTACCCCTAAGGAGTAATTTTTTAGAAGGATATTGTGAAATGTTGCCAAGCATTTATACCAGCTTGAGTTTAATAGCCTGGTTTTTATGCTGTTTAATCCTCACTAAAAATTTATTAATAAAAAGAATTAAAGGGAAGATTTAATTTCAATTCCTGTAAGAATTTTAACTGTATCATTCATTCCATCATCATATCCAGAGAAATATCTTGTAACCTCTGGAGTAACATAAAATTCAATATCTTTTTTATCATCATGCTGATGTTTCAAACCCAAAATAGCCATTTTCATCATAAAAGTTAAATCTTGTTTATTTTCATCAACTAATCTAAGTGTATCATCAATGCCTCTACTATTGCCTTCCAGATAAGTTCCCTCTTTTTGCTCTTCTTTAACTGCATATTTACATCCATCAACAGACTGCAAAAAAATGGAGTAGTTCATATTCATTATACTCATGCTTAGTTCTACCATAATCTGTTGTAACTGGTGAGAAGTATATAAATCTATCGGTTAAAAAACTGTCAGTTCAATTTAGTAATATTAATAAAGTCTTAGACATAATAGCATTTATGGAAAAATTATTCTTTGAAAACAAATATACCCATAAATTATGCGGAATATTTAATAAATCTGATAACAATGATAAAAAAATAATAATTCTTTGTCATGGTGGAAACTCAAGTAAAGATGGTTATACATATGTAGATTTTGAAAAGCGAATTCAGGAGATTAATATGTCAAGTTTTCGATTTGATTTCACAGGACACGGAGAAAGTGAAGGAAATCCCGAAGATTTCACTATCCAAAGAGGAGTTGAAGATATATTATCTGCTATTGATTTCCTTAATAGTAAAGGTTTTCAGGAATTCGCCATACTTGGATCTAGTCGTGGCGGAACTTGCGCTTTAAGAGCAGGGTTAAAGACTTCTAAAGTCAAATGTTTGGTTTTAATATGTCCTGGAAGTTCTTTTGAAGATTATTCAGAAAGAAAAATGATTGCTAAAGACTTTCAAAATCCTTTATTGATTATACATGGAGATAAAGATCAATCTATATCAATTAAGCATAGTAAAGAATTATGCAATCTAATTTCTGATTGTAGATTAGAAGTTATTAAAGGAGCAGATCATAATTTTACTAATCCAGAAGACAATAAAAAAAGACTTGATTTAGGGATAGTTTTCCTGCAGGAATACCTCTGATTATTAAGATTGGTCTCGATTGGTATCTATACTAATATTTGGAAATATTAAAGAACATCCCAATGCCAAGTCATGTCCATTAAGACCCCCAAATTATGATAAATTTCCAAAGTTTAATTAAACATCTTATCCTGCATACTTTCATAAAGGCTTGTTATTCCTGCATTTCCTATTTCTTCCATAATAGCATCAATCCCCAGGACTGTAGAGATACACATATTATCCTTATGCACGCTCTGGGCCAGGCCTACAAGTTCAGGTTTTCCATCTCTTAAGGCGATAAATAGGTTTCCGCTATCACCTGGACTTACAGGAACAGATGTAGTAAAATACTTATTTGGTGCCCCTCTAAAATTATTTTCCTGAGCCTCTCTCATACTTACAATTCCTTCCCTGATATTAATTCCCTTATGGAATGGATTACCTATTAGATAGACCATATCACCATAATTCAACTCAGAGTTCCTGCCAATTCCATAAGGAAAGAAATTGATATTTACAGAATCTGGAAGGTCTTTTTTAGGGATATGCAACAATGCCATATCAAGCCTATAATTGCTCAATACTTCTTCAAGTTTGAAAAGAGAAAATTCAGACATATTCCTCCCAATTTCATATTGCTTGCCGTTTTCAGGGTCAATCATGAGAAAATGCTCAGTTTTCTGGAGAGTGCACTGGGTTTTAGGCTTGCCATCATCAAAAGGATAATCCATGACCTTAGCTAATTGTGCAACATGCTCAACAGTGAAAAAATATGGCTCATCTTTCTTATCATTCCATGCAACAGATTTTGCAAATTTATGCACCTTAAATTCCTCACCATTCTCACTTTTGTATCTGCCTACTGATACAATATCATAGAGGCTTTTCACAACTTCATTGAAATTCATACTTTCTTCACTATTCAAAATAGGATTATTCATAAGAAAATTATTCTGGTCATATTCCTTATCAAGAAGTGTCTCTAATTCATATTTTGGAAGTATTTTAGGAAGTTGAGAACCTATATGCTTGACAAGATCCTGATTATATTTTACTTCTTTAACGATATTTTTCTGTTTAGTGTAATCAATATAATGCAAAGCTGCATTACATAATACCAGCCCTCCAAAACTAAATAGCATCAGATTCTTGAAAATATTGTTTACCATTGTATTGTTATAGATTTTAAGATAAATATGCTGATGAACTTGCGTCACAATACCTGAAAGCAAAAGCTTATAGATGCCCTTGTTCACTACATGAAACTAAAACCATTTTTTTATTATCAAGCTGTTTAAATGCTTCTTTGATATATAACACACCTTTTTTTGAACCACCTTTCACTTCTACAGGAATGTTATTTTTTTGGTAATGTTCTATTAACATATTATTGAAATCAACATTAAATTGAGGATATGGGGCTATTTCGACAACTAATTCCCTTCTCTCAGGATCAAAAGCAAAATACTTTGATTTTTCATATTGTTTGGTAGCATTTGGCCAATCAGCTTCAATGATTTGTGCTTTATGATAACCTAAAACAACATTTTTCAAAACTAAGTCCTCATTAAATTCTTCTTTTATAACATCTGATAGTGTTTTTTGTTCAGCCATATAAGATAGAGATATCACATAGTATATAAATCTTTGGAGAGTATTGCGATTATTAAGTAGTAACTAAATGTTTGGTTTTTATAGAGCATCCATATTTCACCGCATTTTGCTCCCAAATGCCCCATACTAACTTAAAATTTACAGACTAAACTTTTTTAAATAAAGCATGATTCTCATCACTTTAAGATAACAGGTGAGAAAAATGTCCAAACGTATTGTTATGAAATTCGGCACACAAGTATTATCAAAAATTGAAAACAACATTCTTAAATTTGATTCAGATAGGCTTACAGATATTGCAAAAAAAGTGCATGAGCTCAGGGAAGATGGTTCGCAAGTTGCAGTAATTACTTCAGCAGCAGTTCAGCTTGGAATACAGAAATCAGGGATAAACAGACCCAAAGAAGAGGATTTTAAGACAAAGATTGACTATGCTGATGAGCTTGCGATTCTTGCAGGCATGGGCACAGATGAACTTGCCTCTCAATATAATAAAGCATTTCAAAGATACGGCATAAAAACTGCATACACTCTTTTTACATCAAATAATTTTGAATCTTATGAAAAAGAAGGAATCTGCAGAAGACTTAATAAAACTCTTGATAAAGGTATTGTGCCTATTGCAAATACAAATGATTTTGTGACACTTGAAGAGTTGATGCCTATTTACAATGGAAACGGTTTCAGTGACAATGATCCTTTTACTTATTATTTCTCTTCTGCAATAAATGCTGATGAAGTATTTTTTGTTACAACGTCTCCAGTATATGATAAAGACCCTCAAAAACACCCTGAAGCAGGGAGGATTGAAATATTGACTAAAGAATTGTTTTATCAGATAGATTCAGGTGGAACATCAGGAATTGGCAGAGGCGGGATGAAACAGAAGATAGAATCAGGATTCAGATGCATTAAAAAAGGTATGATGACATACATAATCGGTTTTGATGAACTGGATAAGGTTGGAAAAAATTATGAGATTGGAACAAGAATTATGTGATTTTTAACATCTGTTGTCTATTATCCCCAACATAAGATTATTAATTTAAAACAATTCTCTTATACAATGACAGATAAGATACTTCGTGGATTGCCCTCTCATTTAGGAAAGACCTTTAGCAATAAAGAAATAGATTATATTATATTTAACCTGCCCTACATTTGTAATTATAAATGCAGAAAGTGTTTCTTAGGAACAACAATGAGTGAAGATGCATTAAATCTGAAGGATAGGAAAAGAGTTCTCAAAGAAGCAAGAGATCTTGGAGCAAGGGTTGTTTTAATTTCTGGAGAAGGAGAACCATTAATAACTCCTCATATAGAAGAGATAATTGATTATCAACATAAATTAGGATTTACTAGTGTAATTTTTACAAATGGAAGCTATTTAACTCCAGACATGGCAGAATTTGCCCGAGACCGTGATGTTTCGTTTATTATTACTTTAGATTCATTAGATAAAAATATTTATAATTATCTAACAAGAACTACAGGCAATTTTGATAAGGTAATGGAAAATATCATGCATTGTCGTGATATATATCAAAGTTCAATTGTGGATGATGGAAACAATAGAATTGTCAGACTTGCTATAAATGCTGTTGTGACAAGACAAAATAAAGATGAAATAAGTAGGATTAAAGAAATGTGCAATGATGACATGGTGTTTATTTGTAATCATCCTGTGAAAGAAGGCAATGCAATTAAATTCTGGGAAGACTTGTGCGGAGATGCAAAACAATATGCAGAATTACAAGATATTTCATACAAAAATTCTGAAACTAAAGGCCCTTCTTCCACTTGCCCTGATGGAAGCTGCGCTTATCTGCATCGCGGTATATCTGTCAATGCAGATGGAACTATTGTCTTATGTCATGTTGCAAGAGAAACAAAAGGACTTTTAGGAAATGTAAAAAATTCCAGTCTCAAAGACATCAGAGAAGATATAAAAAAACATTTATCTTATTTCCCAAAAGATGCTTGCGTTGTAAGACATCCAGGATATCATGGATTTGTGGAGTCTTTGTCAACATCTAAATATCCAATCTGAGTTCTTTGCCAATCATTCTTAAGTCCTACTTTCCACATATAAAAGATTCCATCATCATTTTTATATGATAAAACAGGAGTCTGATAACCCTTGTTGAAATTTTGTAAAGTTGCAGAGATTAATTCTCCTTCAACATCTGGAAGTGCAACCCTAGTTGTTTGCCAATCATTATGGACTCCTAATTTCCAGAAGTAAACTATTTCATTACCATTTTTGTAAGGAATTATTGGTATTTGATAAGAACCATTCTGAGGATTTTGCAATGTTGGATTCATCAATTGTCCATTGTAAGAAGAAATTTTATAATCTAAATCAGATTTATGTTGTAGAGGATTATTCTTATCATTTTTATTTAATGATCTAATTGTATTAAATCCAGCTGTCAGTGCTATAATCAATGCCAGGCCTGTTAATAGTTTTTTCATGTTAAAACTGTAAATTAATACCCTATTTAAATATAGAAGGTTTTCCAAACCACCAACCGAACATTTTATATATTCTAAAGCAGCAATTAATCAGATGATAAATAAAAATGAATGGAAAAAAATGAGACTTGAGCTTCAGGCTTATGACTCAAAAAGAGAAGAGCTGATAAAGCAATCCAGGGTTGTGCTTAAGAAATCAAAGATGCTTATTTACGCAATACACAGGAAAGATACAAAAGGCATCAACAGCTTATTTAAGGAAGTAAAGAAAGACAAAGATAATCTTGATAAGGTAGCAAAACTAAAATCTAATCTCCTTAATGAAGGTAGTTATTCAGCAGCATGCCAGGAATATGTTGAAGCTGCAACATTTCTTGAATTTAAGAAATGCCTCCCTCTATCATCTGCAAAAAAACTAGGTGTATCAACATCTGATTATCTTATGGGATTAGCTGATCTTACTGGAGAACTGGCAAGGCTTGCAGTAGCAGGTGCTATAAAAGGAGATTATGAAAGAGTTGGGTATATCAAAGACTTTGTATCTGAACTATGGGGTGAGATGCTGGAATTTGATTTCAGGAATTCTGCATTAAGAAGAAAATTTGATTCAATCAAATATAATCTAAATAAGATTGAAGATATAAGATATGATATAAAGATGCGAAAATAGCATGGAAACAAACAGCAAGCTGGAAAATGCAGCAAAAACAGCTCTTTTGCAATGCATGGATCTTAAGAAAAACGAATCATGCCTGATAATTACAGATAAGAATAAGCTTGATATTGGAACTGCTTTCTATGAACAAGCAAAACTTATTACCGACAGCGTAAAAATAATAGAAATCCCTGAACTTAAGGTAAATGGAGCAGAGCCAGAGCTAGAAGTCGCAGAAGAGATGCTTAAGTATGCTGTAATTATGATTCCTACAACCAAATCCATGTCTCATACAAATACAAGAAGAAAAGCTGTGGAAAATGGAGCAAGAATTGCTTCAATGCCAGGCATTACAGAAGACATGGCTATAAGATGCCTTAATGCTGATTATATAAAAATAAGGGAAAGATCCAGAAAATTAGCTGACCTGATGACTGCAGCAAGTTCAGTCCATATCACTTCTCCAAAAGGCACAGATATAAATATGGATCTCAAAGACCTTAAATGTTCTGGTGCAGATGCTGGCATATTTGACAAGCCTGGAAAATGGGGCAATCTTCCAGAAGGAGAAGCCTGCATGGGCCCGCGCGAAGGCACAACTAATGGAGTATTTATTGTCGATCTGACTATGGCTGGTGTTGGCAGGGTTGAAACTCCTATAAAAATAACTGTAAAAGAGGGATTTGCAGTTTCAATTGAAGGCGGCAAAGAAGCTGATAAATTAAGAGAGCTGCTTAAAAGCATGGATGATAAAAGAGTCTATACTATTGCAGAAATCGGCATAGGCACAAATGATAAGGCAATCATCACAGGAAATACACTTGAAGATGAGAAAGTCATGGGAACTGCTCATATAGCCCTGGGAAACAATATAAGTTATGATGGCGGAACAACAGATGCACCTATCCATCTTGACGGCGTGTTTGACAAGCCTACTATTTTCATTGATGGAAAGATGATAATTGAGGATGGGATATTCTTGATATGAGATAATATTTATCAGGAAACAGCACTAGCCCACATAATATCAAAATATTGCTTAAATGAATCTGCAACTTCACTGCCAGTTATTCTGATTATAAGGGGGTCTTTTATGAGAATTATTATACATGCCTTGTTTTTATAGACCATTATTTCAGCAGGAGTTGACTGCTGGAGAAATCTAATATTATAATTCTTTGATTTCATAAAAAAATCAATCCTTTCTTTTCTTTGTTTTAATTCTTTGTTAAATATAATATTTGTAATTATTCCTTTTGCTGATCTTAATTTAGAATATTTAAGAAAGAATCTGTCTGCTTGCTTATCACTTTCACCTTTGCTTGCTCCAAATATAAAGTTTTTATCTCCCTTCTTGCATTCATCAACCAGATCTTCAAAAATTGTTTTCATGCCATTCCAGCCCAGGAAAACTTCTACATTAACTTTTTCTCTTGTTTCACTGAATTTAAGAAGAAGACTTGGCAAAATAGAATTCACGAAATTCTTCTCTTTTTTAATCTCATCTTCTTTTTGTTCAAGAAAACCAAGCAAATGCTTAGGACTAGCAGGGCTAAAATGAGATATGCCATTCTTCTCAACTTTTGATATGATGCCCTTTTCAATAAGCCTGTTTGTAACATCATATATATTTGATGGAGATATTCCTGATTTTTTAGCCAACGCTGTTTTTGTGCATTCTCCCAGCTCAAACAATGCTTCATACACTTTGATTTCTCCATCTGTCAAGCCAATTTTTCTCAATTCCTGAAGTGTCATATATCTTTGAATTCTATTATAATATATAAATCTTTCTAAAGTAGTCTTGTGGGGGAACACCCCAATTGATATTCTTATCAGTTATTCTTCATTAATAACAAATAAAAACCAATGCCTCTGGATTTAAATAGGCGGAGATGAAAAATGGAAAATAAAACACTTGATATATTGATTGTCGAAGATGATTTGAAACATTTGACTGATGCTAAGGCAGAGATGCAAAAAAGGATTGAAGCTGGAATTAAGATAAATGTAAATTATGCTTCAAATCTTGCAGATGCAATGAAATGCACTTCAGAAAAACAATATCATGGAATCATCAGTGATATATTCTTTCCAACAGGATATGAATCAGAAGATGATAAAGAAGTGAAAAATGAGATCGCGACAATCATGAAAAAATCATTATATTGCGGTATAGAATTAGCTAATAAAGCATTATCTTATATCAGCACATGGGAGAATGGCTCAGATGATAATGAGATTCTTGCGCCGATAGGTGTAAACCTGGCAGAACAAGTCAAAGATACAACGCAATTTATATTCTGTACAAGCACATATCATCATGGAGCAAAAACACAGGCAGTATTTGAATATGCAAGGCAAAATAAAATAGCCCTGATTGATGCTAATCCTCTGGATTTGGATGGTGAAGATAGTTCAAAAAATTGGAGTAAAGCATACCAGACATTAATTCAAAATAGAATCAAAGAAGACTTAGGTAAAATACCATCTATCTCTGGGAATTTTGATGAAGTTAACAATTATAGAAAAAAGTTCAACAGCATAATATCAGATTACAGATTAGAAAGTGATGAGATTATCACAATTAGAGCAACTGATGATGCGCTTATGGAAGAACAAAAGAGAGATGAAACAGAAATGGATAATATATGGATTTAGATTATTATTTTTATTTAACATTTTTTCACTTATACAAAAACTCTCCACGTTCAGGAGAATTATATCTTTTCTTAAAATCACTTCTGAACTTTTCAAACCTGCCTTCAACTATTGCAGTCCGCATATCTTTCATAAGCTGCCTGATAAAATAAAGATTATGGTAAGATGCAAGCCTTAGTCCTACAGCTTCATTAAACCTCAGCATATGATGGATATAAGATTTTGAATAATTTTTGCAGACAAAGCAGCCACATTCCTCATCAATAGGTCTTTCATCATTCCTGAACTCCTTGTTCTTGATAAGAATCCTGCCTTTTGATGTCATAAGTGTGCCATGCCTTGCATTCATAGTAGGAAACCTTGAATCAAAACAATCAACACCTCTTGCTACTGATTCCAGAAGATCTGTCGGCTCTCCCACGCCCATAAGATAGACTGGCTTTTTCCTGTCAATAAATCGCATAGAATGGTCAAGGATATCAAACATCTCTTTACGAGGTTCTCCAAAAGCAAGCCCACCTATTGCTATGCCATCAAAGTCAAGCGAATTAGCATGCCTTATGCTTATCTCTTTCAAATCCCTAAAAAGACCCCCCTGAACAATCCCAAAGAGAAGCTGCTTACTGCTACAGTTCTTGTCATGGTGCGCCTTGCATCTCTCTGCCCATCGCATTGTTCTTAGCAATGTATCCCTGAAAGTTTCATAGCTGTCACCATATTTATTCACATGGTCTAGCACCATTGAGACATCGCTTCCAACCTTATCTTCAATATCCATAACATCTTCTGGAGTAAGAAAATAATCTTTTCCATCAAATGGACTATTAAAAGTCACACCCTTATCATTAATCTTCTTTAAGAAACGCTGGGACAGCATCTGAAATCCACCACTGTCTGTGAATATAGTCTTATCATAACTCATAAACTTATGTATGCCTCCTAATTTTTCAAGCAGCTCAAGCCCAGGCTTAAGATACATAATAAAAGAATTAGATATAACTGCATCTATCTCCAGCTGTTTAAGGTCATGAGAACTTATCTGCTTCACTGCCCCTTTTGTCGCAACAGGCATGAAAAATGGCGTTTCTATTTTGCCATGAGCAGTAGTCAGGATTCCTGCTTTTGCATTACCTTCTGATGCTTCTATCTCGAACATAATAGAGAATAATGGGGGTTTGTTTAAAAATGTTGTTGGGATTAAGGCTTTTTTTGTTCTTCTAATCTTTTGGTTTTTTCTGGTTTTTTCAGATAATTGTGGTCAGAAACAATAGTAGAACCTAATCTTTTTTCTATGTCTTTGCGTGTAGAACCTGCCACATCGCCTCCATCTTTAGCATCCTCTCTCAATTCTGGAAACTTTTCTGAATCTCTTTCACAAGTGAATCTTGTGGTTGTAGCTTCTCCCAACATTGTAAGAATAAGTTCTATATCATCCATGTGGTCTCTTAGATTTTCTCTGTTCAAATTCTTAAATTCTTTATATTCTCCAACACTCTTTCCAAATGTTGCTTTTGTTATTTCATTTGTAAGAATAGCAAAATCATTATCTTTTTGAACTCCTCTGTCCTGCCATTCTTCTGTGAGTTCCTGCCTTACTGCCATCCCCCTTAAGCGCTTATCTATCCATTCTTTTGAATATCCTTTTTGTTCATATAATTGCTTCATGCGCTCTTGAGCAAGTTCAGGGTTTTCTATTTCTTGTATTCGCTCGTATCCTACTTTAGCTAACCATAGCTTGAAATGTTCTGTTTTTTGAGATGGGATAGATTGGATTATTCGGAATGCTCCTTCTGTATTTACACAATTCATCTTTTGATTGCCACCTGTTGTAGGT
>JAYEPB010000095.1:0-10928 GCA_034723595.1 Nanobdellota archaeon | reverse complement strand
CTGGAAAAGGTGAGGAGGATTCAATTATTTCATAACCATTATCTCTTAAGTATTCCATCATCTTGATGTAATGTTCAATGAATTTATTTTTAAATTGTGCTACACTTGGAAAATCTCTTGCAAAAACAAAAGCTTGATTCTCACTACAGGTGGAGAATTCATTTATTTTATTGAAATAAATATCCATCATTTCACGATTAAAAATATTCTTAAATTTAGATCCACAATCTTGATAAAATATTGGTAAAGCTAATGTGCTAATGCCATTTAAAAATGCAAATGATACAGTTGATGAAGCTCTTTTTTCGATTTGACCTATATTATTTACTAATTTATCCAATGTAGCATAATTATATCCATTATTTAAATAAACTGTAATATTACCCATCAATCCCTTAGCTAAAGGGAGTACACCTTCTTTTGAATATTGTTCTAATAAATTGAAATATATTTCAATATCCTTTGGATTATGAAATAAATCTGGATCTTCAAAAGGGTCTTTAAGAACAGATAATGATGATTCAAAAAATGATAATCCAGAATCAGACCTAAGTTTAAAAGAGTGGAGATTTTTAGAAAGATTAACCATTATGTTAACTGATTGATCTTTAAATTTTGTAGGTGCTAATTTATAACAGTTATAATAACCTTTAAAATAATCAAGAATAAAAGGATGACCAATAATAACAGATTCCATATCTTTATGATTAAAAAAACATTTTGAAAAATCTAAGATGTCTGCGATTTCTTCACTTTCAAAATCTTCTAATTTAGAAATATACTTTTTTTTAGTATCTTCAGAATCAATAAAAGGACTATTAATTACTTTAGAAAATTGGCTATTCAAGTGGTGATCATTTAATATATCTTCCAGTTTCATTTTCTATAATCTCTTTTAATTTTCTCTAAAATGGGCTATTTTATACTATAGATGACTTAGACTATTTAAATGTTACTACTAACAAAAGACTATCTTTGTTATGAGGTGTACCGAAACATTTATATCCAATCATATTATTTAATACAAACATAACAATCACAGGTGATGTAAATATGGCAAAAGAAAAAAAAAGATTAGTTGATATATACTCCCAAATGTCTTCTCAGGATTTAATGGGAAAGATAGATGAATGGTATAAAGATGAAGATACAATTATTGAAAGACAAAAAAAGAGAGAAGATCAGATTATTAACCTTAAAAAGAACACTGAAGCTGTAGCAAATAAATACCTTTTATCAAAAAGAGGTGAAGATAAAAAAATAAAAGGTCAACCTAAAATAAGGGCATTAGATGAAAGAATAAGTGAAGCAAAATTAGAAGCAATAGAATTAATTAATACAATCGCTTTAGATTCAATAAAATATGAAAAAGGCGCAAATGTTGCAAAATACTATGAAGATAATCCGCATCATATAAGGGAATACCTTTCATCAAAACGTATTGATTTTGAAAAATTAAGAATGGATTTAATCAGAAATCGATATGATATTGAACAAAGTAAAGCATATAAACAATATTTAGAACATATTAGACCCACATTAGAAGAAGAAATAGAAGAAAACTATATTCAACAAGAATTGGCACAAGGAAGTGAACACTATACAACAATAAAAAAAGATTTAAATAAAAAACTTGAATCACTTAACAAAAAACTAGGACCAGGAGTTAATCAACAAGAATTATTTCAGCATTTGATGAGTTATAAATTAGAGGGTGGAAGATTAAGTAAACAATATATGAGAAAATATTCAGACCACTTTAAAGATTATAAAAAAGACTAATCCATTTTTTATTTTTTCTTATCTTTCTTTACTTTTACATTATTCTTCCCAACAATTCCTTTTACAAACAACCGATTAACCCCAATCAAAGGCAGCAACACAAACATCCCTAACACTGCCCCCCATAAAGGAGACTTCATAACCAAGAACTTCAGAAGGTAAACTATTACAAACACTACCAAAAAGTTCCATAATAAAATATCAGCTTTCTTAATACCAATAACAAATGTATTCTTAAACCAAGACTTTCCATCAATCAATACATAAGAGAGTGAGGCAAAATATACAACAACAGCGCAAGCGATATAAAACAGCAGTCCGGCAGCTTTAAGACTAATAAGAGGATTTAAAGCCATTACTGTAGAAAACACAAAGTTAAGATATAAAGACAGCAATAAGAATAGCAAAATACCCCAAATAACATTAACACCTGCAAACTTAAGCATATATTTCCAATACTCTTTCTTGTCAAGCACAAACAGATTGTAATTGCTGCCTTTGATTAAGACAAAAACAACGAATAAGGCTAGAACCAAAAACGTGATTATTCCTAAAGCAGCATGATAATGCGAATAAAAAGCTGGATTCATCTCGCCAGACAATCCTTCAGTCATGGCTCCAACCATGACTTCAAGATGAGGCAGCAATTGAACAAAAGCATAATAAAATATCCCAAGATACAAAAAGACAAGGGCAAGATCACAGAGGATGCTTGACAGGAATCTGGATGGCTGCTTTTTGATTGATTTGCAGGTTTTTTTGAGTGATTCTGTGTATTTCATTTTATTTTGCTTTAATTAAACAACAGCATAAGAATTATAATGCCCTGATACTTTAGGAATATATGCATTTGATTCTTTGCATTCCTGACTCTCAAGCCCTTTAGCATCACAAATCCTTGTGTCTCCTTCCTTAGTTATGTATGCTGGACCATCATGATATGCCTGACTTATTGTCATAGTATCTGTCGGTTTGTTGTCTGCTGCAAGGAATGTCTTTGTTTTTTTGAGATACAATGTTCCTGCATGTATCTGAATCTTTACATCCTCCCTTTCTGTTGAAGTTAAGATGTGTTCCTGCGTATGATCTGAATCTAGTGATTCAAGTTTAGGATAATTAGATTTTAATTCATCGTATATGTCGCTTACTGCTCCCTTAAGCATCTGCATTACCCCATGAGCTAGAGTATCCCCCTGGTCATTAATATTAACAAAATCACTTTCAGTTGCTATAACCGCAAGCACAAGATGATAATTGACATTTTCTTTTTTTGCAATCTCCCATACATCATGGAAAAAAACTAATCCCTGCTTCTCGTCCGAATCTGGCTCTTTTGTGCCTTCAACAAAATTAAATTGCACATCTTTAAATGATTCTTGAGGCTTAGGATTCTTTGTGCATACCCAACCTGATGCAATATTATAACAATATCTATGATCATCATCTGTTCCGCAGTCAAATTTTCCAGTTGGCTTGGCTGGATCACAGAAGCAGCCTTCAAGATTAGGATTAGATCCAGTATAGTCACACCTGTCTGAGATTTCTGCAACTGGCTTTTGCTCATTACGCGCCTCGAACTTCAGCTTCTTGACCTGCCTTACACCGTCAACAGTCATAGGTGTAGGGTTTATATCATCTGTGGCAGGGTCTATGTAATGCAAAGACAGCTCAAGCACCATATTTGGAGCAAGTTCTGAAGGTATGCTTACGGTCTGTGTCTGAGGAGGGAATATCTTGAGGTGAATGTCTTTATTGATATCAGAAGCTAGCTTACCTTTCTTCAGATTCACAGTAATCTTATATGTTTTCTCTCTTCCTGAAACTTCACAGTCCATGGTTCCTCTTATGAAATTATCAGGACACTTGCATTCAGGTGTAGTAATTACACTCTCACCCTCCTTTGTTATTGTTATCTGTATTGGACCACCTAATACATCATCAAGAAGAAATCCAGGAATACTTGGCTGAACTAAAGGATCTTCAACACCTTTTATCTGCGTTGTAGTTTCCTGTTTTAGATTAGCAAATGGATTAAACTTGTATGCTTCCTTTTTTGTGACTTCATTTGGAGCAGTAGATGATATCTCAAGAGGAGGGTCTAACAGATCCATAATATCACGATTTGACTGTGAAAATGGAACATATACATTTTTATACAAAGTGAGAGGATCATTTTCCCTGTATATCTTATATCCTAATGCCATTTTTTCATTCATCTGGCTGCTCTTTTCAAGTTTCTCAATCTCACCGTCAATATAGAGTTTCTGACCATCAAAAAATATGTTATCATCATCTTTAAATCCTACACTGCCTTTAAACTCAGCAGTGCCGTGCGCACCCCATTCAAATTCACAATGGTAGCTTAAATCAGCAAGATCAAATGAACAATCAGATGGAGGCGCATGGCCAACTTCCATTATTCTTGTATTACCGCAGACCTCGTTTTCAATCTTCCTGTTATTTGCGTCAGTATAGCTTATAAGTATCCTTACCCTATCATACCTGTATGGATCAATCAATTGCATAAAAGCCTCATCATCAACCACTTCACCCTGACCAAGATGGCCTGGACCAATCCCAATATGAGTGGTCTCTGTACCTTTGCCTCTTCTTAAGCAATCACAGACTCCTCCGCCGCTAGGATCAATATCTGTAGTGCATGTGCTGTCTGAGGAACAAATAAGCTCTATATTATATCGCAGATCTTTTGCTCCGCTTACAATAAATGCACCTATATGATACATGAATTTAGCCTGGCCGCCCTGAGAAGGATCTTTTGTAAGGAATCTTCTTGTGCCTGTCGCAAAGCATGATGTCTTAATTGGCACAGTTACTTCTTCCTCAAGGAATGCATCAAGATCAAGATTCCAATCTCCAGTAAAAGCAAATGCGCATACTGAATGTATAAGTTTTCTTTCTACAAACAAAGTCTGATAGACCGCAGTAGAACCATACCTGCCTCTTATTCCCTGCTGCATATTTGCTGAACTGCCTTGCATATAACTGAGGAATCCACCTATATCTCCCCCTACTGCGCGATCAGCACCATATCCTTTTGAAGCATGCTCTTTTACGCACTTTATAGCAAAATATATCAGGTCACAGAGATATATTGTCAGCACCTGCTTGCATATTCCTGCACTGCCATCTCCTGTGACAACGATTGTATTCAGGCAGTTCTTG
Organism: Nanobdellota archaeon; assembly: GCA_034723595.1. Taxonomy (GTDB): domain Archaea; phylum Nanobdellota; class Nanobdellia; order Woesearchaeales; family JAGLGH01; genus JAGLGH01. Next base: position 5,963 of record JAYEPB010000095.1, on the reverse strand, counting down.
ACCATCATCAATATTGTTCTCCAGTGCTGGAGATATGATGCAATTGCTGTCAGGCACACAGACCTGAATGCGACAACAAGACCTGATGTTGGATCAATTGCATAATCTTTTGCAGGCTGGCATACAGCAAGCCAGACATCTTCAGTTATAACAGTATCTTCCTGGCCCGCCTTTATCTGTTTATCTGTCAAAGGTTTGCCTTGTTTTCCATACTCTGTAAAAGTAATAGGCTTGCCTTTTTCATCCTTGCAATCTTTGCTCTGGAGCACAGTAAATTTAGGAGTATATACTTCAACATCTTTCACTGTGACTTTGCCATCAACAGTTTCCCTTCTTGTTTCTCTCTCTTTCAATACCCTCCTCGCTATTCGGTTATTAGGTTCCAATTCCTGAATCTCATAATAAACTGTCTGCGCACCTATCCTTGATGAGATTGTCTTGTTGCCAGAAGAATCACTGGTGCAGATACCTCCGATTAATCTCAACACTTTTTTATAGCCGCCGCAATCAATACCTGTAGCCTCCATCGAAGCCTTATCAGGATATGTCAGGCAATATGATTCCTCAAGCTCGTCCATAAATAATGCTACTGAATCATAGTTCATGTGATATTCAAATTCGCAGTAATCCTGATTAGGATAACCTGCAAGGCCAGGAGCAGAAGGTCTGACATAAAGAGTCATATTTTCTGGATTCATAAAATCATCAAATGCCTGTTTGCCCTCTCCTTTAATAGCTATATAATTAATATCAGCAATCTCCTGTTCTGCACAGTGTGATCGCACAAGCTTGTCATCAGATGTCTTGCCTGAGTTCTGGTTAACATAATTTTGTATAGTGGGAGCTGCGGGACATAGTATCCTGTCGCACAGCATCTGGGATTTTATCCAGAATGCTATTGTGCTTGATTTTGCCTGAAGACATGGTCTGCAGTTTTGATTATCACCCTCATCCTTTTCAGGGTCGCATGTCTCTGGCTTTGCGCCAATGCAGCTTTTCCATTCATCTACCCGTTTCAGCCACCACATAATCCATGTTCCTGCGCAGGCAAGGAAGACCCATTTTCTTGCTGTAGTGACAGGCTTAAGAATCTTATCAATAAGGTTTATTGTTGAATTTAATGCATCTATGCTGGTGAGAAGGAATTCTGTAGGGATCTTATCAGTTGGTGCTCTTCTGTCAATCATTATCTTGAGATCAATGCACTGTATCTGGGTTCTTTGCACTTCGCTCCTGTTATATGGATCATAATATGTGTAATCTATCCTAAGCATCAATGGAAGCTTTATGCAGCCCATCTCTGGGATTGCGCATTCTCCAACTCTATGGTCGCTTAGATTGTTTTCTCTCTCAAGGGTTGTATTGCCAGGAGCTTCAGGAGCCTGAAGGTTTATGAGGAAATATGCATTTATATATTGATCATCATGCACTGGAACAGGAATCGATTTAATCCAGTCAATATCATATTTTTCCAGCTGATCTACATTAAGCGGCATCTTAACCAGTTGCAGGTTATTAACTGTTGCAGTATCCTGGTCACCTGGACCCTGCCATTTAAGCTTTGCATCCATACCTATCTGCGCGAGTCCTTCAAGCAGCATCCTTGGAAGGATTATATCTGGTGTCACATCACCCATATCTATATCCCAGTCAGCACCCTGCCCGCATATTGCATAGGTAATCTCTCCAAGTTCACTTGAAGACTGACCTGCATCATCAACAGCTGTTATGTTTATGTAATTGAGCCATGCCTTGCCTGTTTCCAGCTCTACAACATCTGCCCCAGTTCTTTCATATTTCTCAAGAGATATTGTCCGCTGAAGTTTTATATCAACAGAGAATGAGCCGTCATCGCTTGTCCTTTTCGAGTTTTCAGGAGAGGTGTCATTATTCAGGTAAACATGGACTGTAGCATTCTCAGATACAATTCCTTCAAGTGTTACATCCCTGATATATGAAGGATCAAGATAATCAAAATTAACACCAGATATAACTGGAGGCTCGGTATCAACATAAGTTGTGTTGGATATAATAAGTTCATTGCCAGTGATATCAATAATATTTATTGTAATGTAATTTTTTCCTGCAAAAAGCTCAATTGTCTCGTCAAAAGTTCCTGCTGCAATATCCATAGACAATTGAGGCAATTCTCCTTCACATTCATGGTGATACACATCTGGCTTATTTCTCTCTATGCCTCCGAGAGGAGTTGTGATTGTGACCTTGCTCCTGGGCCCTTCTGTGCAATATTTGCTTACAGCAGAGACTTCATAAGTATATGTTGTGTTTGTGCTTACAAGAATATCATCAAAAGGAGTGCCTGTCGCATCTGCCAGAAGCCCGACATCTGACCTGTATATTAAATAATGAGTCACTTCTTCCCCCTCAGGGTTATCTCTCCATGCTAAAGTAATTGAATTTGCCTGAAGGCTTTCCTGGTCAACATGCAATGACTGAACAGCAGATGGCTGTTTTGCAGCTTCAGCTTCACCTGATTTCACATAAAATTCCATATGGACAGGCTCATTAACTGTGCCGTTTATGCGAAAGTAAGAATCTGCTGAAAAAGATGGTATTGGGCTGATTGTGACATTTGGTCCAATAGCATCAACAAAGACTGTTTCAGTTATCTCATTAAGATTGCCGCTTCTGTCTTCTGCTTCAATTCTTATAGTATTTGTCTGCATATTCACAAGTGCAACATTATTGAATGCAAAACTGCCGCTTGCTCCTGTCCCTTCCTGACTTATCTGCCTTTGATATACACTATTCACATAAAGCTTAAGATTGCTATAAGGTTCAGTATGACCAGTGATATGCATTTTAAGCTTATTGTAATTAAGAGGTATAGTAACATTGATAAAAGGAGGTGTTGTGTCAAGCATTGGATCATAAGGATCTGGCTCATCTAGAGCAAATACATCAGAAATATAGACTGGCATGAACAATATAAGCTCTATCATAAAACATGCAGCTATCTGCAACATCCTTTCTTTATTTGTTATCATCATCTTTTTCCATTAATCTGATTATTTATATATCTTGTCACTGGTCTTGTTTTTTATCCTGTGCTAAATACAGGTTTAAGACCTGTTTTGTATTCTTTATTCTCATCAAGGAATACTGCCAGCTTATACTGATCATCAATCCTGTAAGGAACAGGAAGATAGTTTATTGTATGGAATATTATATGATCTGCTCCGATCATCTCTGAATTGCTTACAGTCCAATTTGCCCTGTAACCTCCAAGCAATCCAAACTTTTCATTTGTAAGCATTATGTCAACAAAATATACTGCATTCTCATCAAGCAGTTCTATCTTGCGCATATTTTCTTCAGTATCTTCATCAAATGGATATGTTATATATTGGTTAAAACTTGGGATAGTTGAATGCTGTATATTGACAAGCACTTCCATATCTTCAGCAAGTCCTACTGCATTAGGCTCTATATGCGCTGGTGGAAGAGACTGGTAATCATGCATCAATATTGAAAAATCGAACAGATTCAGCTTTTTCATGTCAATTACTATATTCTGCTCATCAAGTACCTGCTGTCTTGTTTCAAGATATCCTGGTTTCTCTGCAACAAGATAACCATGAGCGCAGAATGACGGCAGCATTGCTACAAGCTTATATGAGCCTGCTTCTGGCTTAGTGGTTCCAAGATGGCATCTGTATTTATAACAATCATAACTCAGATTCACCCCATTAAGATCCATGTTTGTATATCCGCCTTCATCTGTCCCCCTGACTCTTATATTATAAGAAGGTCCTGAAAGGTCGCCGCAATAATTAATATATTCTAAAGGAACATCATAGACATCCTGTCCGAAATTAACCCTATTACCTTCGTTCTTTTTTACAAGCACAGGGAACGCGTACCTGAATATGAACCCATCATTGTTGAATGCAGAGTTGTCTCCGACTATTGTTATGACTGGATAAGTGATATCATAAGTGAAATGATAGAAATTCACGCACATGAACCTAAGATACTTTTGCGCGCCAGTCCCTACACTTGACTTCAGCACACCACCATAACTTGGTCTGGCTGTTATCTCCATCCTCCAGTCAGGCTCGTACTGCATAGTTGCCCTGAGATCAGTTTTTGGAGATTCAACATCCCAATAATAATGAAAATAATCATAAGCATCTTCAGGAGCTGTCCTGTCAGGCATAGATCCGGCAAAGACCTTTTCAGGAGTGAACTGCCTGAAGTATTCATATTCTTCTTCAGGAGCAGCAAAATCAATATAATCAGTATTTTTTATCCTTACTCTTGAAAGCTGATATCTCAGCATAGAGCTAAGTTCTTCTTTTATATCCTCAATATACCATCTTTCCTGACCGCAATGAAAAGTCATGCCAGACAAAGGCATATCAGGATGCATAGCAACAAGATCCATAGTGACATTTTCCAGAAGCAATTGCTCATTCTCCTTTTTCATTATATTTGCTGCAAGCTCATAAGCCTTCATGAGCTTTACGTCGAGGATAGTTGTAAAATCAGAAAGATATGTAGCCTCTGCATCAGCTTTTGACTTGACCCTAAGCAGGTAATTTGCCTCAATCCGCACATCATCCTGGTCTATAGTTGTAGTCAGCTCAAGGTCTCGCTTTTCAGTTATACTGAAAGTTTTGTCAAAAACTTCGAAATCACTAAGACAGGACTTAAGATTGCTTTCAATAAAATCAGAAATCTGCTGCTGCATGGAATTTACTGAAGGGATTCTGCTTTCGCCTTTGTAATACCAATAAGGAACATTAATCAACCCAAGATTATCAATTGCAATGTAAGAATCCTGATTCAGAAGCCATTCCTGAGGAATATCAATATATCCAGATTGCTGGCCAAGCAATTCAACAGCCTCTTTTCCAGTAAGATAAAGGCATGACTGCACATAATCCCTGACCGGATCAAACTGAGGTGGCACAATCTCAGGCTCCTGAAGAGTAATAGTCCTATAATAAAGAAATAGAGATACAGATATCAAAATGATTAAGCTTATGATAATAAATATCGTAATCTGACCTCTTTTTTTCAATTTCTTCCTCTTTTTAATGTTATAGTCATATTTAGAACTTTACTGTTTATATATTTAATGGTTTTAACCAGGATTAAATTGCAAAAAAGCAGATTTTATATACTTCTTGGATTTATGATTATATAATGGTACAGCCAATACTTTCTATAATCTTTGCGATTGCTGCTTTAGTTGGAATAATAATTTACCTTGTATATCAGCATGAGAAAAAAAGGATTCAGGCATTGGAAGATGTCGCAATGAGAAATGGATTCTCTTTCAATCAAAAGATGGATCAGGACATCATACTGGGAGATTTCAAGATATTCAACAAAGGCAGCTCAAAAAAAAGCTCCAATCTGATGAAAGGAACAAAATCTGGAATCAAATGGACAATATTTGAATATAGATTCACAACAGGCGGCGGAAAAAATTCAAACACTGAGAAGCAGACTGTAGCTATAGCTAAATTAAAAAATACCCAGCTTCCTAATTTCTTTTTAGGCAGGAAAAATATTTTCCATAAGATTGGCAGCAAGTTTGGATATAAATACATTGATTTTGACCAGCATCCAGTATTCTCAAATAATTACCTGCTTAGAGGAGAAGATGAACAAGCAATAAGAAAGGTATTCAATTCCAATATCCTTATTTATCTTGAAGAAAAACTGACAAAAGCAACTATCGAAGCAGAAGGCAGCAAATTAATTTATTATATACCAAGGAAAATAATCAAACCGGATCAATTTCTAACCTTTCTTGATGATGCTGAAAAGAGGGTTAGGATGTTTTATTCTGGTAAAGAATGAAAATATGACCTACTCCCCAATCTAAAGATTGGGGTATCTTATGCTAATCCATGGTGTATTGCTTGATTCTGGATATACTTTTCAACTGTTGCAAACTCATTATATCCTACAGTTATGGCGCATCCACC
>JAYEPB010000094.1:0-2574 GCA_034723595.1 Nanobdellota archaeon | reverse complement strand
GAATTTGATAGGATTTATGGGATTTGAATAAGATAAGAGACTGATTGAATGTTGATAAAGGTGACATGCTTGTTGCTTAGACCGAACGATTAAATTAATTAAACTAAAGGTTAAACTTGAAAGTAAGGTGTATAATGCTATATTTTTATATCCAGATTTGAATAATTGCATTTCATAGGGTTCTCTAATATACATGAAATTTCCAGTTAGATTAGAAAGATTGCAGTAGACATTGGATTAAATCCTTCACACTAGTTTACTCCATCTTCAGGATATAATTTATAATTTGTTAGTCTTGCTTTGCCTTCTTTAATTAGTAATCTTAACAAAACCATCCTTGATAGGTCTTCTCTTGCTTGCCTGTCTGTAACATTAAACATTTTTGCATATTTGAATATTTATAAATATATGCACAATTTTATGTTCTCAGATTTATTCTTGTATTTGGACATAATGCAATAAAGGTGACATTATTGCATGTTAGACCGAACGCTAAAAATAGTTGCAGAGATTTCATCTTATTTCGTATCTTTAGAGTAAATATTTTATGCTGAAAAAGGCAACCTTTAAAAAAGGGTATATAATTACAATGATGTGTATTTAAATACTTGATTATTAACAGGAGATGAATGAAGATGAAAAAAGCATTAATCACAGGAATCACAGGACAGGATTGTTCATATTTGGCAGAGTTTTTGTTGGAAAAGGGCTATGAAGTTCATGGTATTATACGGAGAAGCAGCAGCCTTAACACATGGCGTATTAATCATATCTATAAGGATGTACATGAAGCTAAGAAGTTCTTTCTTCATTATGGTGATTTGACAGATGCTACAAGTGTAATACGTTTGATAAAGCAGATAAATCCTGATGAGATATATAATCTTGCAGCACAGAGTCATGTTCAGGTAAGTTTTGATTGCGCTGAATATACAGCAGATTCAGATGCGCTTGGGATGTTAAGGATACTTGAGGCAGTAAGGCTGCTTGACATGATTAAAAAGGTTAAGATATACCAGGCATCAACTTCTGAACTCTATGGAAAGGTTTTAGAGACTCCGCAGACTGAAGAGACACCATTTTATCCAAGAAGCCCGTATGCAGTAGCAAAGCAGTATGCATTCTGGATCATTAAAAATTATAGGGAAGGTTATAACATGTTTGCCTGCAATGGAATACTTTTTAACCATGAGTCTCCAAGAAGAGGCCAGACATTTGTCACAAGAAAGATTTCAATGGCTCTTTCCAAAATTAAATTAGGAAAACTAAAAAAGTTTTATTTAGGTACTCTTGATGCTAAACGTGATTGGGGATATGCAAAAGAATATGTTGAGGCAATGTGGCTTATGCTGCAGCAGGACAAGCCAGAAGATTTAGTTATTGCAACCGGAGAGACACATTCTGTAAGGGAATTTGTTGAAGAGGCATGCAAACATCTAGATATTGACCTTGAATGGAAAGGAAAAGGCATTGATGAGAAAGGCATTGACAAGAGCACTGGTGAAATAATAATTGAGATTGATCCTAAATATTTCAGACCTACTGAAGTGGATATGTTGCTTGGCGATGCAACAAAGGCTAAGAAAGCGATTGGGTGGAAGCCTAAGACTACTTTTAAAGAACTTGTTAAAATCATGGTTGATGCTGATTCTGAGATTGTTAAATCTGGCGGGGTTGTTTACTGATGGAGAAGGATGCCAGAATTTATGTCGCAGGTCACAGGGGGCTTGTTGGAAGCGCTATTGTTCGTAAGCTAAAGAAGGAGGGCTATGAGAATATTATTGTCAAGACTCATTCTGAGCTTGATCTGACAAGGCAGAAAGATGTTGAGGATTTCTTTTCTAGTGAGAATGTGGAATATGTGTTTTTAGCTGCTGGAAAAGTAGGAGGGATATTGGCTAATGATACTTATCCTGCTGATTTCATCTACCAGAATATGATGATTGCAGTTAATGTGATTAACAGCGCTTATAAGTTTGGGGTTCGGAAGTTGATTAATTTAGGTTCTTCATGCATCTATCCAAGAGACTGTAGCCAGCCTATTAAGGAGGAAAGTCTGTTAAGTGGATATTTAGAAAAGACAAATGAAGCATATGCAATAGCAAAGATTGCAGCAATCAAGTTGTGTGAATATTATAATAAGCAGTATGGCACAAACTTTATTTCACTGATGCCTACAAATCTTTATGGCCCAGGTGATAATTTTGATCTGGAAACTTCTCATGTATTGCCTGCTTTGATTCGGAAGTTCTGTTCAGGTGAAGTAAAGTTGTGGGGCACTGGCAGTCCTAAGAGAGAGTTTTTGCATGTGGATGACTTAGCAGATGCCTGCGTGTTTTTGATTGATAAGGATATTTCTGGGTTTGTGAATGTCGGTACTGGCGAGGATTTGAGCATTAAGGAGTTAGCTGATATGGTTGGTAAAGTAGTTGGTTTTGAAGGAGAGGTTGAATGGGATGAAAGCAAGCCTGATGGCACTCCCAGGAAGTTGCTTGATGTGTCTAAGTTGCATTCATTGGGGTGGAAGCATAAGATTGAGTTGGAAGATGGTATAAGAGGGGTTGTTGATTGGTA
>JAYEPB010000093.1:0-11063 GCA_034723595.1 Nanobdellota archaeon | reverse complement strand
TATTTGATTAGTTCTTTAATGTTTAATTTGGTTAGTTTTGTAAAATTTTCTTATTCGGCTTATCCTTTTGCCTATAATCAAGGCAAATGATTTAGCTGTTTTTGATTTTGATTTATCCAGCTGTGATGCAAGCTTCTTATCACCAACAAAATTCTTAATCCAATAAGAAATATCATTTTTCTTTTCATTTACATGATATATGAATGTCTCATTATTCATCTTTAATAATATCCTGTGCATATCTTTAAGATTTTTTGCAATCTGCTTGTCATTTGCAATAAATGCATCTTCATCTGGAACATCTGCCAAAAATCGCAATATCCTTTTTATGGCTGCCCAATACCACAAAGATTGCCAAAGCTTTAAAATTGATTTTTTGATGATGTCTCTTATCCTAGCCAAGAGCAATAAAATAAATATAATCGCAATAAGCAGAAACATATTCAATAGGATCTTGAAATCAGAATCCTGATTCCTTGTATCTTCTGAACTCTGCGCTTGACCATTAATCACTTCTTGTTTGGGCTCTTCTTCAGGCAGAGGCAGAGGCTGTTCAACAATAATTTCCTTATAAAAGCATTTTCTTGATTCGACTGGAGACCTATACGCATCTGGACATGTGCCTTTGTTTATGCAAACTCTCTCCTGAATTCCTTCTGGAAGACATTCTGCCCATGCTTCACATTCCCATTTATAGAAACATCCACTTATATGGCGGTAGGGTGGTTGTTCAGCAAGAGATCCAGGTTCAGGTGCAGGTTTAGGTTCAGGCATAACAGACACAACCAGGAGACTAATAGAATTGCTTGTTCTAGTATTTGGTCCGTCAGAGGCATAAAAAAGTATATGCATTTCGCCGACCCACCCAGGATCAGGAAGAAGAGTAACCTTGCTTGTTGACTGATTAATATTCATAGTGATATTATCAATTGCTGTATTTGAAAATGTAAGAGGGATGCCTTCAGGATCATTGAAATAATCATAAAGCATTATGGTCAGAGAGTTATTCATAAGCCATATCTGATCAGGAATAGGTGTAAGAGAGGGTTCATCATTTTTCACGGTTACCTGAATTGTGCCTGTTGATAATCCTGTAATCTTGCTTGAGTTCAAATAAGATGAGTATCCTAATAAGGCAGCAGTCAAGAGTATCATGATCATGACAAAAACTATTAATTTATTGTCTTTTATCCTTGCCATCTGTAAAAATTCACCTTTAATTTACCCTGATATGTTCCATATTCAGCATCTTTTGGTATGGCTGCTGTCAAATGAAGTTCTTTCTTTTCTCCAGACTCCATAAACAAGATTGGATCATAATGAATCCATTCTCTTAACTCACCAGATGCTTCAATCACAACCTTCTGTTTTTGTTCGCTATTTTCAATTGTGATTATCTTTGTCACGCTGTTTCCAGGTTTTATTGTTCCGAAATATATTGCATCTGTTGCAACATTCACACCAGTTGAATTGCCGATTGTGAGATGCATATCTAAGGTATATGATTCTGTTATAATCAGGGTCTTGAAAATTATGAATGCAATGGCTAAAGCAAAAAGCACTGCAGCCAGCAGCAATATCCAAAATCTATTTTTGATCATATCAAATCCCTATCCTATTTCTTTCTGGTTTTTCTTTTTGCGCGTCCTGCTTTAAGTCTTTTATTTGGGTGTTTGCTTTTTTTAAGCAACACGTATATAAATAACACAATTGATACTAAAACCACTATTGATAATATTGTTATTGATACTATCGCAACTATCATCTTTGATCCGCCAGGATATATGGGTTTTTCTAATTTCGCTTCTTTCTCAGGTCCAAATGAAAGTATCTTCTCTACAGTCTTATCGGCAAAATGAAGAATGATCTTTGCCTCGTATTCTTCCATGATAGGACCTTTAATCTCCCAGTAGCCCAGAAGTGTCTCTTTCGCCAGTGCTGGGATTTTCATTGAACTTGTTTTCAAAACAGCTATCTCTTCATCATTATGAGAGATTATTATATCTGCATAGACTCCAGAGATTGGCTGGCTCCACTGGCTTTTTATGTCAATCATGAACTTTCCTATACCATCTGATACGAGATTTGCTGTCCTAGCATCTATTATATCAATAAATTCATCTCCAACCCTGAATTTCTGACTTGCCTTGGCTGGCTTTTCGCCGCCATATTCTATTTCTGTATTTATTATATATTCTCCAAGCGCAGCATCTAAAGGCGCCTGCCAATAACCTCTCAGTTCATCGGTCTCCAATGGCTTAAGGATATCTATGCTGGTGGTATCTATCCTTACAATTTCAGCTGAATCTGGAGAAGTTATTATGAATGTCCCACTTAAATCCTCAATATCCTTGCCTCCGTAATTATGAATATTAAGAGTGAAATATATCATCTCACCAGGGGTGATTGATCTCATAGATGGAAAATTTAGTTCAATATATTTTCCTTCATAAGGCACTTTAACACTGATTGGCATTATGACTGCGCCCTTTGCTCCAAATCCTGAGCCGCCTTTCAGGAATTCCTCTGGGGAAGAGGTCTCTTCAATATATAATTTTGCCGAATGGGTGCCAGGGTTGAGGAATTCTGGATATTTAATATTAAAATAGAATGTTTTTTTGCTTATACCAGGTATGACTGAGGTCTCTTCAGGTATTTCTATATGTTCTGCCATTTCTCCAATGACAAAAAACTTTACATAAGCATCTTCAGAGTTCTTGTTTTCGCCAAAAAATTGAAAACTATTTGTCTTGCCCTGCTCATATGTTATTGTCATTGTGCTTGGGCTAATGCCTATTGCGCATGCACTGCCTGAAAAAAGAATGATTAATATTAATAATGAGAGAGGCATAGAAATTGTTTTTCCTGAAATTGTTAATGCCATATAATGTATTCAAATATTACTTATATAAAAAAGTTTCCTTTGGAAACTTTTTTGGGTTAGTTTTTTGGTTAGTATAAGGCGCAGGGAACTAGAAAATGTCATAAATCAAAGGGTTGAGAAAGATTTGCAATATAACTTATAGGCTTAGAGAAAAAGAAAAAAGTGAAAATTTAAAAAAAATAAACTAATTACTAATTTATGCAAGTTCTGCAACAATTGTCATGGTTGATGTCTTTGTTCCTGATGGCTCATCAATAGGGATGGTCATCTGAACGCCTATAACACACTCGTCACCACCATCTGAAAATGGAACATTAGAGCATACTAAATGTTGTGTTCCTGCCCCAGATGGAACATTAGTATATGTCGCATCTATGCTGCCATCAGATGAATTGCCATGCATCTGGTAGCATGAATTTGGCGTAGCTGAGCATCCAGTTCCACTAAATGGTGATGTTGCATCATAAACACTAATGTTTATATTTATGCTTCCGTCATTCTGCACAGTAAAGAAATCACTGACACTCTCGCTGTTGTTTGTAGCTCCTGGTTCAAGAGTACCAAGATCTATGAAATTATCTGTGACATTGATATATGTTACTTCGCTTACTGTAACATTTGTTACTCCCACGCCTGTGGAACTTGCATATCCTGTCACACCAGGACCTGCCATCTTTGTTATTACAACAAATAATGAAATACCTGAAATTACAATCAGCACGACTAAAAGTGATGCTAATAATTTATTTGATGGTTCTGCCATTTTTTCCCTCCTCTAAATTCTCTTAGTTGCTAAATACAATAATATCATTCTAAGTTGTTTATGTAGGTACTTCAACCGCTACAATAGCCCCTGCTTCACTTGGTGCAGCAGGCACATCAACTGATGTTGTGCCGCCAAAGTCCTGAGGGAGATTGGCTTGCTGTCCTTGATTAATTCCTGAATCCTGATTTAATACCACAATGTTCAAGGTGATTGATAAAACAGATATTACAACTGCAATGATTATCAATGTACGCAACAAATTTTTTGATATTTCATCTGCCATGAGGGGATATTAATGAGTTTGTTATTTAAATGTTTCGTTCTTTTTAATATTACCATTTTTATTATGTCTGATATACAATCTGTGGATGTGTAATCCTGCTATTGCAAGAAGGATTAATATGAGCAATATCCTGAACCAAACTGACATAAGGGCTTCTTTTATCTGCTGTAATGATCTCTTTATCCTACTCTTTAATATGTTTTCAACAAAGTAAATGTTTTCCAGGCTATTGCCTTCAGCTATGGTAGTTACATATGTTGTTGCATTATGCAATCGTTCTTCATCATGCTCCTCAAGTTCTGCATATATTGTTATGATTTCATTTCCCATTGGCTCCATGTCAAAAAGATATGACTGCAATTGAGGCACCAGGCTTCCTGCAATGTCATTGATATCAAGAGTAATATATGCCTGGCTTATAGGAGAGTTCCATTCGCTGATAGTATCAATCTCAAATCTGTATGTATTATCACCAGCTTTGAATAAGGAAATCTCACTTATCTTTATCTCTGGGTTTCCTATTTTAAATTCATCTCCTGATTCTGCTGCAAGACCTTCATAATAAACAGTGGCATTTGCATAATATCTGCCAGGAGCCAGATTATCTATATGATTGGCTGGCAATGATGCCTGGATATGAGATTTTGAATGTTTCTTTAAATCTTTCATGCTGGTATTAAATTGCATTATTGGTTTGCCTTCAGGAGAATATATGATTATTGCTGCAAAGACATTGTGCAGATTTTTATCTTTAAGATTATTCATAGCTATATCAAAATATGGGATTTCATTTTCAGGAACATCATGTGCATCAAGTTCTGCAATAAGATAATTATCAAGAGAGGCTGCAATAACGGATATTTCAGAAGCAATAGACATTGACGCAGTTATAGTATTGCCTGAACCAGAAGAAGTTCCTGCTTTTACTGATGACTTGCTTGTTGCAATTATCTCTGATTTCCATTTTCCAGATTCCATCTCTTGAGGAAACTTCAATGTATAATACAGTTTTATTTTTTCTTCAGTATCAAGCATATCAACTATTGAATCATTAAGAAGAATATAGTCCTTAAAGTCGCCGCTTACTGCAAGGGATACTGAAATGTTTTTTTGCTCATTATTTATGATATGATAAGATAGTGTCTTCTCTATGCCAGGCTCAAAATAGACTTCTCTTGTTGAAGGGCTTATGCCTAATGCAAGAGTGTCATATAATATGAACAGAGTTATCAGGAGCAATAAAAGTATCTTTGTGACAAATCTCCAATTATTGAAGACAGGTTCTGTGTTTTCTGCGGTTCTGATCTTCTGTTTTTTATGTTTTGTTATGCTCATTTTCAGGTTGATATCTTTGTTTTCATGTTGATATCTTTGCGTGGAAATTTATATCCACTGTTTTTGCTCCAGCAGGCTCATCTGTTGGAACTTCCATCAGGATATCTATGACTGCTGTATCATGTATATTGTTATAGTCAAGTTGCTTTATTGCAAGAGCAGTATTTAATGATATGTTATTCCATGTTGTCGGTGATCCGTTTGTATTGAATGACCCTGACTCATTCCTGTCAGCTGCCTTGAACTGGAAATACTTTGTGCCGAGAGGCTGGGCAAACCATAATGATGAGCTAGCATTTATTGTTATGTCTGCAAATACGCTTCCATCATTCCTGATTATGAATGGCAAGGGCAAGTCATCTGAAGTATCATTGATTGCGCCTAAATCCATTATGCCAAAGCTTACATTCTGCTGAATAAAGCTGAAAGCGATAGTTCCTTCTGTATAATATTGCCATGTATCGCTCCAGCTACTATAATCAACTCCATCATAAGCGCGTACGCGCCAGTAATATTGCGTATCCAAACCAAGGCCTGTTGCCAGAGTATAAGTTGTCAAACCATTTCCTTCTGCTATGCTTATTACATTGACATCCAGAGCAGAACTGAAGTCATAAGTATCATCAACTTGCAATTGGTATTTGATTGATCCTAATTTATTCATTGTTGAATTATACCAAACAAATGTGGGTCTTGTCTCTGGGTCTGATGCGCTGTTTGAAGGCGAATATAAGATTGGCGCTGATATGATCACAGCTCCAACCCTCAAGGTTCTGTTCTTGTTACCCCAATCACTATTTCCGGAAGCATCCTGTGCAAGGCAATTCCAGGTATAATCGCCAGTAGGCAGTTCAAGCATCCATGTTGAACTACTGGAGATTCCAGATATGCTGGCTGTTGAATTAAATGCAAAACTCTGATTTGATGCGTCTGTAATATAAAGAGATATATTCTGCAGGTTATAATTATCAGCAGCAGAGCAATTAAATGTAATATTCATAGGGGTTGCATTAGAATTTGCATAATTCTCTGGAGGATAGTCAAGAGTTGCAATTGGAGGAGTAGTGTCAGATAGAGTGAATTGTGTCCTTCCAAGTTCAGTATCTTTTTTCGCATCGAAAACAATAATAGTCCAGTTGCCAAGCAAGGATGTTGTGTTTGTGGCAAAGAAATCATTAGCATCATTCTCAGAAGAAACATCAATGTCTGGGCTTATCCTTACAACAGCACCACTAGAATCAACCCATTGGAAATACACTGTCTGTACAGATATGCTATGAGCCTTGGCATAGACTGTGTCTCCAACTTCAAACATTACTTCCTCAATACTATAAGCAGCATCACCATAAGTGATAAGTATTCTTGCTGTTGTATTTATTTCAGAGGTGTTATAGACTGATGCACTATTGGATGAATTGGCAAAGACTGTAGTAGTCTCCAGATCCCCATTAGTTGCTGCAGCAGAGACAACTATTCTTGCATAAATTGTGTGATTTGCGCCAAGAATGCCAAGCGAACCTATATCCCTGATACCATCGTTATCAGTGTCTGCCAGCAAAGTTGTCATATCTGAATCATAAAATGTAGTATCCCAGCCTAATACAGATGTGTGTGTAATATCAATTACATCAGATGTGTTCCAGTTGTTTGATATTGTCAATGCATAATATGTTGCGTCTCCAATTCCAACAGACCTTGTATAATCAGGCGAAATAGTTATCCTGTTTTTTATTGCTGTATCAGCAGAAGCATTGATTGTGAGAGTTGGATTCACTGATGAATTTATAGTTATCGTTGTAATATCCTGGCTTCCATGAATTGCATCAGAAGGAATTCTAATATGCAGTAAGATATCTCGTGATTCACCAGGCAGCAGAGAACCTATATCATAATGATTGTCTCCATCTGTATCATTGATTGCGCTGCCATTTATGTAACTTAATGACACATTCCAGCCTAGACTGGATGCAACATTGATTTCAAAAGTATCAGAGAAAGACTGCTGATTATAGATTGTATAGTTAAGTGTTGCAATTATGCCTGGTGCTCCAGATATTACGCGTATAGCAGGTATGATTGTAATATCTCCTACATTTGTTGTATCTGTGACAGTCTTATTGGTTGTGCTATCTATTGAAGATATTGCTGTGATTGTTGTCTTATCAACAGATCCATCAGAGGTAGTATCTGGAACATCTATCTTAACAATAACTGTTGTGAAGTTATCAACTGCCAAAGAAACATCAGATTTGTTGTTTGAATTGGTATCGCTTATCAATGTGCCATTTGGATAGTAAAGAGTAGTTTGCCAGCCCTGGCTGGATATATTAAGCAAATCAATTATTTCCTCACTAATTCCGCAATTCATCAAGTCATGGTCATAATACACTGATGTGCCTTTGGTAGCAGATTTTGTATTGTCTGGCTGGAATAACAATAATGAGTATGCAGTTGAGGTTATATTTATGTTATCCTGGATCTGGCTGGGAAGATTGGTGCCTAATGAACTGGCTGCCTTTATAGTGATTGGTACAGGCCCAGCAAATCCAAGACTGCTCCATAATACGCGCACCTCTAATTCAATACCTGATGCTTCCCCACCGACGATGTTATCTTCAAGACTGGAATTGATTGTAATTGATCCTGGCATATCATACCCAGTACCAGCCAGCTCATCAGCAGTTACTGATGGAACATAATTATACAGATCAGAGTTATATTTCTGATTTGAACCTGACCAGACAAATCTCAGCACATCATCAGTTGAATTCATAAAACCATCATTATCATAATCAAGATATGCAAGCATATTAATAACATTTGATCCACTTTCCAGACGCTTGTAATAGAAATACAAATACTGGCTGTCCCAGGTATATGCGAATCTGGTAAAGTCCCGGTCAGCAGTCATGCCAGTATCCAAGTCTCCGGACAATTCAGTAAGGTCTGAGACATAATTCCTTGAATTCAGTAATACTGCTTCCCAGTCTTCCATGATGCCATCAATTGTGATATTTGTCAGAGTTGGCATATTGCCATTGCCAGCAACATCCTCGCATGAAGGGAATGTCTTATCTGTGACATTGACAAATACAGTATCAGGAGTACCGTTATTTCCTTGTGAATTGTTGTAATAGATAGTATAATTCCATGTGCCAAGGAAATAGTTATTTGGCCTGATGATTATCTTTGTATTATTAGTCCACTGCTCAGGGCCTGCAAACAGCTGGCTGTTTCTTTCTACATAATAATCTCCAGCACCTCCATAATCCTGCAAGATCCATTCTATGACAGCATCTTCTCCAATGTCAACATCCAAATCAGGAGGTGAATTTGAAACAGGAGTGGTCTGGATTATCTCAGATACTTCAAATGAGAGATCGTCATTGTCGTCATAATTTCCAGTTCCGCATGTCACATCAGCGCTTGAATTATAACGGATGATGACCCTCACAGAATGGTTACCAGTCCTGTTATCAATAGTAAAGTTTGCTGACACTTCCTGCATGCCAGAGCCAGGGCATGGTGTAATCTTGTCTATTATTTTCCATGATGATGGAGCAGTCTCTGTGCTGTTAGTATAGACAAATGTTATATTATCCATGCTCCCATCACCATAGCAATGCACTGTGGTCTTGAAGTTAACAGTATCACCAGTTATGAACCGTGAATGGTTAAGGCTTGTCAGAGTGATATTCTCAACAGATTCATCTGTGAGATATGTTCCAAAGGTTCCATCTGCGCAAGTATCAATAGTATTTGGCTGATCGAATTCTGCTATGCCTCCAGCATTGTCAACAGAGCGCATCATCGCAGATGTCGCTATGCAAGGTGAAGAAGTGCAGTAGTTTGCGCCATCTTCTATATATCCTGGATCCCCTGGATATAATGTGAAATTATATATTTGTCCTAATTCAGGAAGGTCTACAATCAAATTTTCCCAGCCAGTTGTTCCATTGCCTTGTTTTTCTGTTTTTTCTCCAGGTATTGGGGTGCCCCAGTTCTCACCATCATTTATGCATTCTCTTGTTGTGAAGTTCCAATTTGCGCATTTATACATAGATTCTCCCCGAGACATCACAGATATAACTGCATAATCGTGCACAACCTGGCTGAAGTCAAGAGCATATACCTGAGCAAGATCAAGGAATGGAGCTCCAGGATATTCAGTAGGATAATCAACACCTATATAGATATTGTAGATATCCATCAACCCATAGAAAACAACCTTAACGACTGGCGGCTCGAATGGGAACTCGGCTGAATAATAAACATCAATTGGCTCACCAGGCATGATTATTATAAAGCTGCCATCTTCACCCCATGATGCATTTACAGTAACATTTTCAAATGCTGAGTTATTGAAAAATGAGATGTTTATCTCAAATATATCTGAACAATTTTCGCAGACATTGAATATGCTGAAAAAAGTATCATTGACAAGATTATAATTGTTTTCTGCAATTATCTGGAGTGTGTAATTTCCTATGTATGATGTGTTTGTAAATATTGCCTGATAAAATGTGCTGTTATTAATCTGCTGCATTTCCAATTCCTCAGAAGTGTTATCCCAAGTTATATTTACTATAGCATGATCAATTCCTGAGTTATCTGTAATGTTTGCCTTGATTGTGGAATTTGATCCTGAAATATAGGTGTAGTTTTCAACAGGGCTTATGAGCTCAATCTGCGGAACCGAAGTATATACTATAAAGTTGCCAATAGTTGTGGTGTTTATATTACCTGAATTGTCTATAAGAGACATATTGATTGTATATTCGCCTTCAGCAAGCCCAAAAGGTATAGTGTAGATGACAGGAAGATCTGAACTAGTGCTGAGAGAGGTTGGCTCAGGGATATCTACTAATGGACCGCTGTTATTGTAAAGTTCGAATGTCACATTGATAGGGTATTCGCTGCTGGTAAAATTGATGCTGATATTCTGAGCAAGACCTGTGTTCACAAATGGTAATTGGGGAGATGTTGTGATATTATCTATTGAAGGGACTGTATGATCAAGTATATTGAACCAGCTTGTTTCAGTATCATTTATATTGCCTGCATGATCTGGAGCCATGATTGTTATGTTATAAATACCACCCAAACTAGTATTATCAAATGATGTTTCCCATAAGTCAGATGTGGAATTGAAACTTAGATATACAATACTGGATGTAGAATCCCAGCTGATATTGGCAGATACTAATGAGATATAATCATAATAACTATCTGTGACATTAGCTGAAATCTGCACAATTGAATCCTGCATATAATTTTGGCCAGCAAGTGGCAGGATATTTGTGACTGAAGGGGCTGTGCTGTCAATTATTGTAAAGATTAGATTGATAGTGTTGGTGTTGTTATTAATGTCTGTTGCAGTGTAAGTGATGTTGTAATCGCCAGGCATGAGTGTCTCGGTCAAGGTGCTATTAAAGTACCATTCAGTCCCATTAAATGTCAGATTAAAGGTATCCTCTGTAAAGTCTGGATAGATTATGTTAGCTGTAACTGTGGCATTCTCATCAAGGGCAACTACAAGACTGATTGGCTCAGACTGATTAAAAGACGAGTTGTTTGGAGGATTCATCTCTTGTTCATTGAATTGAGGAGGGATGATGTCAATAATGTTAAACCATGTTGTCTCTGTGCTATTTGTATTGCCTGCATTATCTGAGGCGATGATTGTTATGTTATAGATACCACCCAAACTAGTATTATCAAATGATGCTTCCCACAAGCCAGAGGTTGAATTGAAACTTAGGTTTACAAGATTATGCACAGAATCCCAGCTAACA
>JAYEPB010000092.1:0-11177 GCA_034723595.1 Nanobdellota archaeon | reverse complement strand
TTTTTCCAGTCCTGAACTGGTGTATAATCCATTTTCGTTTCTTTTTGGTTAATCCATTCATTTATATCACCAAAACGAAGAAAATGACAAGAATATTAAAAGTGTGAACTGATTATCAAATTGAACAGACCCAACAACAAAACAAAACCTTTATAAACACCCCACTACTCCACACTCTTAACAAATAAATATGTCTCAGTATCAAGCATACTGATTCACGCAGCATCCTTGAAAAAGGGCTTGATTGCTGCTGTTTAGGAGGATTCATAATGGCAACTATGTTTGATGTCCCGCAACAGGAACTTGTTGAGGGCGTAAAAGAAGAACTAAAAAATTCAAAAGAGATACAGCCGCCATCATGGGCTGTATTTGTAAAAACAGGATCAAGCAGAGAACGCGTTCCTTCCCAGGATGACTGGTGGCATATGAGAGCAGCATCAGTATTAAGACTAATCGCCCTAAGAGGACCTATCGGAGTCTCTAAGTTGAGAGTAAAATACGGCGGAAAGAAGAATAGGGGCGTAAGACCAGAAAGATTCAGAATCGCATCAGGAAATATACTCAGGAAGATACTGCAGCAGCTTGAAAAAGCAGGTCTTGCAAAGCAGGCAGAAGCAGGAGTGCATAAAGGCAGAGTAATAACACCTGCAGGACAGAAAATTCTTGACAAAGCAGCGACTCAAATAGCAAAACTGAAGCCTAAGCCCGAAGTGAAAGCAAAACCTGAAGTAAAAAAAGTAGAAGAAGGCAAAAAAGAAAAGCCTGCTGCTGAAGAAAAAAATGAATGAGCTTGAAGATCTGCAAAAGGCAAAAGCTACACAATATCAGGAACAAATTAAGTTCCAGCAGCAGCTTGCAGAACTTGAAATGCTTGCAAGAAACAATCTCGATGTTGTTGCGTTTGAGCGATACAATAACATGAAAATTGCTCATCAGGAACTTGCGGTTCAGGCTCTTGTTATGATTGCACAGCTTGTACAAAAAGGGCAGATCAAGCAAAAGATTACAGATAATCAATTCAGGGAAATATTGATGCGGCTTAGTCCCGCGAAAAGAGATTTTAAAATCACAAGAAAATAATGAGGAATACCAAATGGCAAGATTTAAGCATATCAACAGGAAATTAAAATTGATTAAATTGAACAGGCTGACAAAATGGGCTCCATTCTGGACTGTCCCAAAAATATACGGCAAGAACAGGCACGTGCATCCAGGAAGGCATACATTTGTCAAAAGGCATTGGAAGCGAACAAAGACAAAAGCATAAACAGGTAATTATCATGGCAGAGAAAAAAGCTGAACCAAAAATCGTTGTTGAAAGAATGTATAACGTCCCTTTGAGAAAAGGGTTCCAGAAAGCTCCTAAGTACAGGCGCGCAAAGAAAGCTACTAATGTATTGAGGGAATTCCTTGCAAAGCATATGAAAAGCGATAATATCAAATTAGGAAAATTCTTGAACATGGAAGTATGGAAAAGAGGAATCAAGAATCCTCCTCACCATGTCAAGGTAAATGTCACAAAAGATTCTGAGGGTGTTGTCAAAGCTGAACTTGTAGGCGCTAAAACAGAGAAAAAAGCTGCTGCAAAAGCTCCAGTCAAAAAAGCAGAAAAGCCAGCAAAAGGAATTGAAGAAGCTCTTGAAAAGCTTGAAAAGAAACAAGAAGATATCAAGAAGGATAAAGCAGAGGAAGCAAAAGAAACAGAGAAAAAAGAGATCAAAGAATTAAAAAAGCATCCTCCAGCAGTTCCAAAAGAAGCAAAAGCGATTCCAAAGGAAAAAGAAATAAAGCATCCTTCTGATATTGATGCTAAGACAGATAAGATGCCCAGAGGCGGACAAAAGCTTGAAGGCCATCAGGGCGAAGGCAAGCAGAAGAAAAAGGAATAAAATCCTTTAATTAGTTTTTATTTATTTTGGCATTATTTCTATCTTTGTCATCAAAAAATCATCAGTTGGATGAATATATCTTGATGCGTCTACATTTAGATTATCATAACAACCAGAACCATCTGTATTAACAATCTCCTCCTTGATAATGTTTTCCAATTGATTATACCTTGATCCAAATTTAACCAAGTTACTATTTGGCTCATAACGTTGAAGATTAGATATGGAAAAGGACTGCCCTGCAAGCGTTCCATCAACTGAAAAGAAAGAAACATTACCATAATCCTCCACCCTGATGTCTACATTGTCAAATGAGTGCTTTTTTTGTTCTTGTTTCTGACTAATGTTATAACCAGCATTATAACCCATATTATAACCAGACATAGAAGCAATGCCTGCGAAGATCATAACTGGCAAGACATACTTTGCTGTGCTTTTGACATATTTTAAAACATTCTGTATCATTTTTAATTACCTCCTTTGTTATAACTAAGAAGTGAATGGATACATTTAAATACTTCCTTCCACTAAGTGGTAAGTAATATGTATGAAACTCTTCTTAAAAAAATAGGGCTCACAGAAAATGAAGCAAGAACATATCTTGCTCTTTCAAAAATAGGCAATGCCACAACCTCAAAAATAGTGTCTGCTGCAAATATCTCAGGAGGGAAAGTATATGAGACTCTTGACAAACTTTACAAAAAAGGACTTGTTAGTATCAATACAATAAATGGGGTGAAGCATTTCCAGACGACAAAACCAGAAGCAATACTTGATTTTCTTGAAGAAAAAAAGAATAACATACAAGAACAAGAAACCCAATTTAAAAAAATACTTCCACAACTGTCTGCAATGGGACAAGAACAAACCTTTTTCTCAGAAACACTTATTGGAACAAGATCTGTAAAACCGCTTATTGAAGAACTATTTGCCAATGCAAAAAATCCTATTCTAGCAATGGGAATAAGAGGAGATAAAAAAACAAAATACAATAGCTTCTGGTGGCACATCACTGTAGAACAATTAGAGAGCAAGAATAAGAAAGCAAAATATCTCTTTATTGAGGATTGCTCAGAATATTATAAAAAACACATTAAACTAAAAAATATAGAAGTAAGAAAATTAAAAACAATATCACCTGCTGCAATAGATATTATAGATGATCATATTATTATCCTGACCTATGATGAAGATGTTTTACACTGCGTACATATCCACAATAAGCCAATCGCACAATCATTCAAAGCTTTCTTCAATAACTTATGGGAAAAAGGAAAATGTCCACAATAAGGGATTCACTCAACACTCTCGCCATAAAGCTCATTCAATTTATCATAAGCAGCCTGCCAGATTTCTGGATCTTTCTCTACTTTATCAAACTGCAGAAGTGTCTCTAATCCCTCACATTTATCGCACTTGACTTCAATAGCGACAATATTGGTATGGTCATGACCATACTCTTCAGACACGCCTGTGACATACAGATAAGGTATGCCTCTTTTCTTTAGCTCTTTTCCAATAGCCTGGCCAGGCAGTTCCTTGCCAGAGTAACCAGGGAAGTTCAGATCTACAAGAGCTGCTGTAGGCTTGTATTCATCCAGATTCTCCATAGTTAGACCATAATTGCCAGTAGTCAGCACGTCATCTATGTTTTTGTATTCAGAAAGGCCAGTTATCGCGCATATTGCATTTATGAAATTGTCCTCGACTACTAGTATTTTTTCTTGTTTCATTTTATTTTAGCTCCTTACAATTGATATGACTTGCCAACAAATCTCTTATATCTTTCCCTTGCTGATGCAGTTTCAGAAATATTGGAAATACACCCAACTAAAGTTTCATATACGTTTTGCCAAGATCTTAAATCTGTTTTGGGAATTTCCGTTATTTCTCCTAATTTTTCATTTGGGTCTTTTATTCCTTCCCATGAATAACTTACAAAGGCTGCTTTGCATTGGTGATGGTCAATTCCAGCAGTAATTACTGCCCAGGGCATAGCATATTTTGTAGCTTCTCTTGCTAGTTCAAAACCCAATTTTTCAGGCTCATCCTCTTCGCTTCTTGGCAATTCCAAATCAAATATTCCCAGCCCATATAAACCAGTTTGAAGTTTTCGCACCCCTTCATCATAATTTGGAGCAAAATCTACACATACATCACTTCTCATATCAAAATATTCTTGTGCAGCTCTTCTATTTTCCTCCCTATCTTCTACAATTAATATGTCAAGCTTTTTTTTCATTTTGTTTAACCTCTTTCGGTATATCCTATAATTGGTCTAACTTTTCATAAACTTTGTTTATAATCTGCACCACCAAATTAAGGAAGATGGTTAAATGCAGTGCCCATTTCCGCCCAAAACAATATGCACTTTAGATAGTGCCTCTTTCTTAGGATGTTCAATTCTTTTTGCCACACCATAAGCTAAGTCAATATTCGACTTGCCAAGATAGTAGTTTATTGCTTCATCTCCCGCTTTTATTACCATCTCTTCTGGAAGACCCATCTTATAGCCAAACTGGGATAAACCATAATAGTCTTCTTTGAGCTTCTCTCCTGCTTCAATGGCACGAACATAGTTGCTGAACGATTGCAGTGCACAATCATAGAACTTTTCTTTATCAAGCCCTGTTGATTCTATAAAATCTACAGCTTCATAAGGCCTCTTTTTTGCTTTATGGGTGAAAATTATCTTTGCAGCAGAATAGCGATTCTCTTTATCCATGGCAAAAACATTAGCAAAGGCATATGCATCTTTTGCATTCAAATATTCAGTGAAATCTGCTGAATTATCATAACTCCAGCTGCGTTCTTTATGCATCAATTGCTCATATATCTCTTCTTTTCTCTCTTCTGATATCAATTGTACAGTATCTAGTTCAATACCTTTATTTTTGAGATTGCAATTTAATGACATGATATTTATATAGAAGTCAGGAGATTCAGTGCCGTCTATATCTCCTATCAAATCTTTTACTCTTTCGATGATATGGTTTTCAGGGATAGAAATATCCTCATCTCTTATTACCATATTCAGAAATTTTAGTGAATAATATTTCCCATTTTTTTCTAAATTTTCCTTTGCTGTCTTATCAAATATTTCATAAACTTCTTCATCTATGGGAAAATTGTCCAGCATCTCTTTCAATCGCCCAGTTGAGTTTAAATAAGATTGATCTTTGGATTCCTTAACCATACTATTAAACAAGGATTCAACCTTTTCCACAGCTTCTGCCTTGTATTCCTCAAAATCTATCTCTGATTCTTTTGCAAGTTCCTTTATCATTTCAGGCGTTATTTTGTACTGATAATGCAGTTTCTCTAACTTAGATTTTATGCTTTTCAATGCAGAATCTCTAACAACCTGTTTTTCTACATTAAACATCTCACCAATTTTATTTGCGTACTGTACACGCTCCTTATCACACCTATAGTCATGAAAGATTTTATTAATCCCTTTTTGAGCAATAGAAGTTGCACTCGGATCAGGACCACCCAAAAATCTACTCAAATCTGCTTCAAGTTTTCCGTATTTTTTACCCTCAGGGGTTTTTTCCTTTAAGATTTCGCAGACTTTGCTTAATTCGTCTAAGGTACTAGAAACATCCTGATAATCCCCAAGGATTATATGTGAAACTGTTTTTTCAATTCCAGAATATAAAAAATTTCCAGCAAATCCCTTAATTTTGTCATCCTTAGTTCCATAGTTTTGAGCATGTTCCAATACCTTCTTAAATGTTTGAAAATGATTCCTTGCGTCTTGATAGCTTATATTCAGGGTCATCTGCTCTAATCTGGAATCAATAAAGTTTTTCAGATCATCTTCACTTATTTGTGATGATTTCTGAAGTGTTGCCACTACATCTTCCAGTGAATAGTCTTTGCCAGATTTAGAAATAGACTGCATTACTTTTTTGCTAATACCATCATCAAGCAAATCAAATGTTTCCAGGTATCTAAGCGCTTTATTGACATACCCGCTATTATTTAAATATTTGAGCATCTTATCTTCTATCAAAGTTTTTACATCTTCCTTATCTGCTATATTTGGGAGATTGGTAGTTTCATAAAAGATGACCCTCTGTTCCACAGGCAATTTATTAACCATCTCTTGAATATCGCTTCCGCACTCAATGCCAATCTGTTTTATAAGCTCTAGTTGCTCTTTCTTTTTTTCTTCCTTTATGTCTAATTCTGACTTAATAGTATAATTGCGGCCCATCCTTGTTTGCAGAAACTCTTTTACAGCTTCATGATTTGCTTTGCCATACGAACCGCTTGAACCATAGATCTCAATTACTTTTTTTTCAGAATTATGCTTTAACCAACCCCCTCCAAGAACATTTCTTTCAGGAATTACATCAGCGATGGTATCATAAATATCCTTATGCCATTTTAAATGCTTTGATATAGTATGATGATTTCCATCCTTATCAATAACAAAAATATATTTATTATCGCCTTCAGTCAATTGAATATCCTGCAAATCTACATTATTTTTTGAATTATCATTTTCCATTTTCATTTCCTCCTTTTTTAACCATAAGGTTAGTTATTACAATCTAGTGAATACAAACATTTATATAAAACTTCTTACATACATCTTTATTAATTTGATATAAATTAGCTAATCTATATCAATAAGTGGTAAATTACCTATAAATATTACAATATATTAAAAGATGAAAACAATAGATAAAACAGACAAGAAAATAATCCTTGAGCTTTTCAGGGATGGCAGAATGCCAGTCAATAAATTAGCCAGAGCAATAGGAATATCAAAAGAGGTAGCATTATACAGAATAAAGAAACTGCAAAAGCAGGAAATAATAAAACAATTCATCCCAATCATTGACCTCTCACCGACTGGCATCAACATGTATAGGCTTCAGCTGAAATTCAGGACAGTCTCGCAAGAAAAGCTTGAGAAGTTTAATGCTTATGTGAAACAAATACCGCAGCTTAGCTGGATGGTCAATCTGCAAGGCCAATGGGATATTGTGCTTCTGTTCTGGATAAAATCAGTCCAGGAATTCAAGAATATTTACGATGATATAGTCCATAAATTTGGCAGTATGTTTGAAGAAAAATTATTCACCATAGTAACTTCAATTGAACACTACCCCCCGACATACATTATTAAAGCAGAAAGAAAGCCGCTTGTTACACAGTGCTTAGAGCCAGGCCAGATTTTTTGCATGGATAAAAACCAACTGCGCATTCTCGCAGAATTATATGGTGATGCAAGGAAGCCTCTGCAAGAGATTGCAAAAAACCTCAATGTTTCAATCTCAACAGTCATATACCATATGAAAATACTCAGGCAAAAGAAAATTATTGTTGGATTTAGACCAGTTTTAGGCATAGACCAACTTGGCTATGAACATTTCAAGGTAACAATACAATTGAATGACCCATCACAAAAAAAGATTTTCAAAGAAAAGCTTGCAATAAACAATAATATAACCTATATCACAGAATCAATCGGAAAATATGATCTTGAATTTGAAGCAGAGTATAATAAAGTCAATGAATTGCTTGATTTTTTGGAAAATGTTAAAAAGGATATAGGTATAAAGAATTTTGAAATAATCTTCAGGAATGAAGAGATTGTCATCAATGAGATACCAGGATCAGAGGAATGATTATGTTTGGAAGAAAAAAACCTAAAACAATTGCATTATTCAGCTATTCAGAAGCTTTTGTAAGAGGTCTTGCAGAGTATATCAGAAAGTTAGTGCCTAATCTAGAGATAATGGATTATTCAGGAACAAATATAAAGTATATAATAGAAGGCATGTCAAGAAATCCACCAGATATTATTCTCATAGGCAAACTGTATAATGATAAAGAATTAGATAACATTAGAAAAGAAGTAAGATCCCAAGAGAAAATTGATTATTTTACAAGAAAAAATGCACAAGTGATATCTGAATTTAAGAAGATTAGTTCAAAAACAAAAATAGTTGGTGTTGGTGATTATATATTTGCTTCAACCTATTTTGAGAATGGAGCAGACTATTTTATATCATGCAGGATTCTTAACAGGCAATTCCTGAATACATTAATCAAAGTAATCAAAAAAGAAAGGATTTCTCCACGAGACAGGAATATTGTCTATGAGAAAAGGGAATTTTATGATTCTGTGGTAGATATTTTTGATGAAAGATCTAAGATTACAGCAAATACAGATAAAGAAGTGAAATTCCTCACAAAAGAACTGAAAAAATATGGATGCAGGAAAGTATTGGATGCAGGATGTGGCAAAGGAAGATTGGCAATCCCATTAGCAGAGAATGGCTTTGATATAACAGGAATTGATGTAACACCACGAATGATAAAAGAAGCAATTGCAAAATCTCATTGGCTAAAGCGCAAACCAAAATTTATAAATGCAGACCTGCTGAACATCCCAATACAAAACCACCATTTTGATGCAGCCATAATGATGTGGCATGTTCTATGTGATGTAAGGACAAGAAGAACAGAGCTGATAAGGTCTTTGAGTAAGACCTTAAAAAATAATGGACTGCTTATATTTGATTTTCCAGACAGAGCTAAGAATATACAAATTGATAAGAAAGGAATGTACATGGATGAGGGCAATGGATTTAAGAAATACGTTAGCCTAGTGCCTCAGATTAAGGAGATAATGGATATACTAACACATTTAGGGTTTGAGTATATTAAATACGAGCGTGTAAAATGGGGAATACATAAGTTTGTAGTGATAGCAAGGAAAAAAGGCTTTTTCTGAATACATATAGCTATTTTCAATTACATTTATATACCCAATTCAATTCTTCCTAATCATGTCAAAACTTCCATTTGAAAGAGGAGCAAGAGAAGTCTTCATAAGAAAAGAGATGAAGACAGACCCTAAATTCGGATGCAAACCAGGTAAAAGGCCAGTAGATGAACTTATCAATTATGGAGTTATCAATATAAATAAGCCAAAAGGACCTACTTCTCACCAGGTTAGCGCATATGCGCAGAAGATTCTTGGAATAAAGAAGGCTGGGCATTCTGGCACTCTTGATCCAAAGGTCACAGGCGTGCTTCCGATAGCATTAGGAAAGGCTACAAGGATTGTGCAGACACTTCTTCCATCTGGCAAGGAATATGTTTGCATAATGCATATCCACCACGAGGTGCCTGAAAAGAAGATAAGGGAAACTGCTGCAAAGTTTGTAGGCAAGATAAAACAGCTTCCTCCGATAAAATCTGCAATCAAAAGGCAGTGGAGATACAGGAAAATCTATTACCTGAATATTATGGAAATAAAAGGACAGGATGTGCTTTTCAGGATTGGATGCCAGGCTGGAACATATATCAGGAAAATATGCCATGACATGGGAGTCGAGCTTGGATGCGGAGCGCATATGGCAGAGCTTATCAGGACAAAGGCAGGCCCATTCAATGATCAGGAGATGTACACGCTTCAGGATGTGACAGACGCATACTGGTATTATCAGAATGAAAAAGAAGAAAAGTTTATCAGAAAAGTAATCAAGCCGATTGAATTTGCTATCAGCCACCTGCCAAAAGTATGGGTGTTTGACACTACAGTTGACACAATCTGCCATGGGGCAGCTCTTAAGGTTCCTGGAATCAGCAAAGTGGAAGGAGACATACAAGTTGATGATATGATGGCTATAATGACTTTAAAAGACGAGCTTATTGCTATAGGGACAACCAAGATGATATCTAAAGATATGGTGAAAAAAGAGAAAGGAATAGCTATAAAGATCAATAAAGTATTTATGGATCGTTCTCTTTATCCAAAAGTCCCAAAGAAAGAATAAATACATATAATCTAAAATTTATTCTGTGCAATAGAAATATTTAAATACGCTGGAGAATTTAAGAATAACATGAAAGAAAATACAAAGGAAACAGAAGCAGAAGAGCCTTCAAAGCTCGAAGGCCAGGAATGCCCAATCTGCCATAAGAAGACACTTACACTTCTGGAAGAAGAGAAGGAAATCCCTTATTTTGGCAAATGTTTTATATTCTCAATGACATGCTCTGATTGCAGATATCACAAAGCAGACATTGAATCTGCTGAAAGAAAAGAGCCTGCCAAGTACACACTTGATATAGATTCTGAGGCAGATATGAAGATAAGAGTGGTGAGAAGCAGTGAAGGAACAATCAATCTTGTAAGGATAGCTAAGATTGAAGGTGGTCCTGCTTCAAATGGCTTCATAACAAATGTAGAAGGCATAATAAACAGGATACGCCACCAGACTGAAGCTTTGAGGGATTCAGAAGAAGACCCTGCTGTAAAGAAAAAAGCAAAGAACCTGCTCAAGAAGCTGACTAAAATAGCTTGGGGACAAGAGAAAGCAAAGTTGGTTATCTCAGATCCTTCTGGGAATTCTGTTATTATCAGCGATAAGGCTGTTAAGTCACGGATTTAGTGTTTTTTCTTAGCAATTCTTAATATTAACTTGATAACCTTACTTAATCTCCGAAATATATTCATATCTGGGGTCTTCAACCTTGATAAAATAATATAAATTTTCGTTGCCCATCATAATTTCAAAATCAGGGTCAACATGACCTAACATCTTATTTCCATCAATAATAGATGTAAAATCAATAGCCCTTATATTTCTTTCAATACTAAAAATTGATTAAAAATGTTCAAATCAACCATTAATTACTCTTCTTTGCCAGGATTATATAAGAATGCACCATTTTCCTTCTTTTCAAATGACAAAGTATCGCAAAAATAAATTCTCGCAGCATTCGTATGCCATGCATGTATGTTACTAATAATTTTACCCTTCAATGTTTCAAACCTCTCTTTCAATTTTTCATCTAATTCTTTCTTAGGAATTAAATAACCCTTGCTATCCCCACCTAATGTTCGCTTCCTTATTTGTTTCATTTTTATATATCCTCCACTTGAAATTAAATCTTTTAGTCATTTTTTGTTTTCTCGCAATATTCTTCATATTTTGCACTGCATGGTTCACAGATTGGAATAAGTTGTTTATTTTTATAATCAATATGCCAGCATATAATCTCTTCCTTAGAAAGTTTCTGATGGCAAATAAGGCAGGAATCCATTTTATTCTTGCAAGTTTCTTCGTATAGCACTCTACACTTGTCGCTGCATATTAATCTGTATTTTCCAATGACAAATGGCTTTTTTAGTCAACGAGCTAACAAATAGGGCAAAGTATATAAAGGATAGTGTTTTTATTATCCTAGAGGTGATTATTTTGAATCCAGAAAAGCTTGCAATAAGAAAAAAGATGATATCTTTATTGAAAAAGA
>JAYEPB010000091.1:0-11190 GCA_034723595.1 Nanobdellota archaeon | reverse complement strand
ATCAAAACCTTTCTCTTTAAAGCTCCAGTAGACATGATAATAATTTGTGCAAGATTCAAGACATATTTTACAATCAAACAGGTATGGCTCAAGAATCTTGAACAAATCTTCAAATCTGGTTGCACATTCTCCAGAGAGAACTAAATCACCTCTGAATGATCTAACTGCATAAGCAGTCATATCATTATGCACGTCTAAACCTATATAAAATTTAACATGTTTTGTTTTCATTTAAAATCACTTCAATACAGCCAAAAGAAACCATCATTTAATAATTCTCATACCATCTTATTACCTACCCTAAATCAACACATTTATATATAAGTTAGGCTTACCTAACTTAATATGGTTAACCTAACTCCAAGTATTGAGGATTATCTTGAAGCCATATATATAATTAGGCAAGAACAAAAAGTTGTTAGGATTAAACACATTGCAAATTTACTTAATGTAAGTTTACCTAGTGTATCTGAAGCGACAAATAAAATCAAGAAAGCAGGGCTTGTAGAAAAGGAAAAATATGGTTATATCTATCTAACTGATGAAGGAGAAATATTAGCTAAAGAAATATATGCAAAACATAAGATGTTATTATCTTTTTTAAACAAAATCTTAAAAGTTGACGAAAAAATTGCATTAGAAGAAGCATGCGCTATTGAACATTATTTAAGCAATGAAACAATTGCGAAATTGAAAAAATTTGTTAAAAAATATAAAAAAAATGGAGGTAAATAAAATGCCAGGATATAACAGAACAGGACCTGAAGGCCGAGGTCCAATGACAGGAAGGGGAGCAGGTTATTGTGCTTCAGGGTCAGGACAACCACCAACATATCAGGAAGGACAAGAGATTGTATATGGTATAGGTAGAGGAGGCGTTCCACGAGGAGGAGGCGGAAGAGGTCGCGGCTCAGGACGTGGAATGGGCAGAGGTGCTGGCAGAAATCCAGTAGGATTATCAGGACAGGGATATGGAGGAGCAAATGCTGCCCAGTCAGCTGACAGACAAGGAAGAATGCTAGACCCTGTGCTTAGTCGGCTTGAAAAACTTGTAGCAAAATTAGCCCCAAAAAAAGAATAAAATCTTTTTTTTATTGTTCATTTTTTATTATTTATATTCCTCCTTGATCAGCTTATACATAAAACCCTTATACAAAGCTTCAAGGCTTGCTTCAATTATAGAATCACTGATACCTATAGTTTCCCATATGTCTTTGCCATCTGTAAGCTTAATAGGAACCCTCATGTATGATTCTGAACCAATCTCCCTTGAGATTTTTGGAATATAATCAGCCAATTTTATTTCTCTTGCGCAATTGTAATACTTTTCCATAACCTTAATCAATACCTTTTTTTGCGAATCAATTGGTCCATGTTCAGATGTTGCTATCTGCTCAAATTCAATCTGATCTCCATTATGATAAACATGACCTCTGATTACTGTCTCTGCCCTTTTTACTGATCTGTTTCCCTTATATTCCCCAATCTCCCTTGTGCTAAAATCCAGTATATTCATGAACTTTCCAGGATTTTCAGACAAGTGTTCCTGCATGAGAAGCGCTCTTTCAGCTTTATTCTCACTTAAATCATATCCTTGCTCGCTCAGTTCTTTTACTCTCTCAAGCATTGCAGAGATTCTTACATCTTTCTTGTCAATCCCCTCAATTCCAAACTCTTCAAGCCATAACATTATATTTGCCTTTCCAGATTGGTTGCCAGAGATAATCTTTGCAGAATTTCCCCACTTTTCAGGGTCTGTATGAAGATATGTTGCTCCTTTTTTCTCTCCATCGATATGAGCCCCACCCTTATTTGCAAATGCTAATCTTCCTACATATGGCTTATTATCAGGAATAATAATTCCTGTTATATCTACTGCTCTTTTGCTGATCATGCTTATATTGCTCAAATCAATTCCAGTCTTATAACCATACTTATCTTCAATATCTGGAAGAATCTCGCAAAGGTCTCCATTCCCGCATCTTTCACCAAGCCCATTAATTGTTCCCTGCACATGTACCTTATCAAAGTATTTAAGTATATTATCTACAAATTCAAGGGTGTTTGCTGTAGCAAAACCAGAATCATTATGGCAGTGAATCCCCCATGTAATATCTTTATTATCTGCAAATTCCTCATAGATTTTATTTACCACATCTCTTATATCCTTAGTTCTGCAAGCCCCTTTTGTATCGCATAATGCAATAGTAGTCGCCCCTCCGCTTCTTGCTGCCCTTATGCAGTCAAAAGCATAATTTGGATGCTTTTTGAAGCCAGAAAAAAAATGCTCACAATCATATATCACTTCAAGACCATTTTCTTTTAGGTATCTCACACTATTCTTGATCAGCATAAGATTTTCCAA
Organism: Nanobdellota archaeon; assembly: GCA_034723595.1. Lineage (GTDB taxonomy): Archaea > Nanobdellota > Nanobdellia > Woesearchaeales > JAGLGH01 > JAGLGH01. Next base: position 8,825 of record JAYEPB010000091.1, on the reverse strand, counting down.
CAAAGAGATTCCAAGCTGTTTATTTATATGGACATCCCATGTCTTTCCAAAGATTGTTGCGGTCTTTGCTCCTGTTGAGATTATATCGTTCAGATTCTTATCATATTTTGCATCATTCCTTGGATTCGCAGTAGAGCCAAATGCAGCAATCTTTGAATATTTATTTCCTTTGGCAACAACCTGCTTTATAAAATTCATGTCTGCACTACTTGAAGAAGGCCAGCATGCTTCTATATAATCAGGCTTAAGATCACTCAGGACATTATACATCCTCTGCTTAAGCGCAATAGGAAGATTCTTTCTTGGATCCTGCCATCCATCTCTCAAAGTAACATCATAAACTATAATTTCCTTTCCATTTTGTTTTTCTTTTATTTTCATTTTTGTTTGACACCTCATATATTATATAATTTATTAGAATGCTGTTGTCCTGGGACATAAAAACCAGGACTTATAGAATAATGATAATCATTGATATGATACTGCCTATAATAGAAATAACTTTGCTCTCTTTCATAGCATTTATTTTAGGCATAAGAACAATAAAAACTAAATATTATTTAAATATATCTAATTCGAGCGAAAGTTATAAATACTTAAGATTATACTTTATACCTAAATGGTTTTAACGTTGTCAAGCCATTAATTAAGGTAACAAAATGTGTTTTGCTCCATATATCTCATTATCAACATTCATAATTGAGTTTTTGTTAGCTATATTTTTCTTATTAAATAATCCAAAAGATAATCTTAATAGGATTATTGCATTATTATCCTTATTATTAGGCGTTTATCAACTCAATGAATTTCTTATTTGTATTACTGATGTTCATTTATTTACAATACTTGCTTTAAGTGTTACTGCTCTTTTGCCTCCAATAGCAATTTCATATGCTTTGATTATGTGGCGAAAGAGATTAAAATATTACTTGCATCTGCTCATATATTCACCCTCTCTATTTTTTATCTTAATGTTTTCCCTTACAAATTATCTTGAAGAATCTGCAGCCTGTATGACTGTATTCATAGAATATCCTGCTTTAGGTATATTAGGGAGCTTTTATGGTTTTTATTATTTTGTATATATTCTTACTGCCACTATATTATTTTATCTGGCCTCCTCCACAATGAAATCAGTATATGAGAAAAGATTACTTTATTTAGGCATGTTAGGCGTGTTTATCTTTACAGTGCCTACAGCTATATTTTTAATATTTTTGCCAATGATGTATGTTCAGTTTGCTAGTATTCTTTGTGAGTTTGCAATTTTATTAGCAATAGAATTTATTATTGTGTTATGGTATAAAAATAAACATAAGATAAATTATATTGCTAAAACGAAACATATTTAAGATACGTGATTCTATATTTAAAAAGAGGTAATTAAGATATACAGAAATATGAAAATACTTATGTTCGGATGGGAATTTCCTCCATTCAAAAGTGGTGGGCTTGGTACTGCATGTTATGATCTGACCAAAGGTCTTTCAAGGCAGGGTGTTGAAGTTATATTTGTGATGCCTCATGCACCTGATGATGCTGATTCTGATTATGTTAAAATAGTAGGATGTAATGAGTTTAGTGATAAGATAAAGATAAAGAGGATAAAAAGCAAGCTCAAGCCTTATCTGACTTCAGAGCAGTATAGTTTATCAGTAGAACCTAGCTCAGGATTTAAAAACAATAGCAGCCATGCCTATGGAAACAACCTTTATGAGGAAGTGGAGAGATATAGTGTCGCTGCAAAATTCATTTCAGAAAAAGAGGATTTTGATGTGATCCATGTTCATGACTGGATGACATACCAGGCAGGAATAAATGTAAAAAAAAAGTCTGGCAAGCCCCTTGTTGTCCATATGCACGCGACTGAATTTGACAGGACTGGTGGCAACCCTAATATGGTTATCTCTCATCTTGAATATACTGGATTAAAAAATGCTGATATAGTAATTGCCAACAGTGAATATACTAAACAGAATGTTATAAAGCACTATAATATCGACCCCAAAAAGATTGTTGTTATTCACTGGGGTATTGATAATGACAATCCTTTTTTTAATATTGACTATACGCCAAAACTCAAGCAGGGAAATGAAAAAATAATTCTATCTCTTGGAAGGATAACTGTGCAAAAAGGCATAGGCTGCCTTGTCAAGACTGCTAAAAAAGTGCTGGAGTATGAAAAGGATGTCAAATTTGTTATTGTTGGAGAGGGAGATATGCTTGATACAATCATTGGAATGACTGTTGACTATGGCATTTCTGATAAATTCATTTTCACAGGTTGGCTGAAGGGAAAAGATGTATATAAAGCTTTCAAGATGGCAGATATATTTATCATGCCTTCTGTATCAGAGCCCTTTGGGCTTGTCGCACTTGAAGCTATGAGGTGCGGAACTCCTGTAATGATCTCAAAAAGCTCAGGTGCTTCAGAAGTCATGAATCATGTGTTCAAAGTTGATTTTTGGGATACTGATAAGATGGCAGACCAAATAATAAACTTCATAAGATACAATGAACTTAAGGAAGACATCCGCGAGAACTCAAATAAAGAGTCTTTTAAGTTCAATCTTGATATACCAGCAAAAAAATGCATAGATGTGTATAAGGGGGTATTATCTTCATGGTAAGCCTATGCTTTTATTTCCAGGTGCATCAGCCATATAGGCTAAGGGATTATAGTATCTTTGATATTGGGGATAATCATGATTATTTTGACACATATAAAAACTGCGCTATATTGAAAAAGGTTGGTGACAAGGGTTATATCCCCACAAATAAGGTTATGCTTAAGCTTCTTAAGGAATTTCCTGAATTCAGGATAAGCTATTCTTTCTCAGGAGTTGTTCTTGATCAGTTTGCGGAATTCTATCCTGATGTTCTTTCATCATTCCAGGAGCTTATGGATACAGGCAGAGTTGAACTTCTTAGTGAGACATATTATCACTCTCTTGCATTCCTTTATTCCAAAGAGGAGTTTAGTGAGCAGGTCAGGCTTCACGATCAGAAGATCAGAAAGTTATTCAACTATAAGCCAAAAGTATTCAGGAATACTGAGCTTATATATAACAATGAACTTGCAGGATTTGTAGAAGGCATGGGTTACAAGGGTGTGCTGGCAGAAGGCGCAGATCATATTCTTGGTTGGAAATCCCCTAATTTTGTATATCATCCACCAGCATCACAAAAAATCAGGTTGCTGCTCAAGAACTACAAGCTTTCAGATGATATAGCATTCAGGTTTTCAAATAGGGGATGGAAAGACTGGCCTTTGACTGCCCCCAAATTCGGCAGCTGGGTCAATGCTCACAATGGCAATGGTTCCTGCATAAATCTTTTTATGGATTATGAGACTTTTGGAGAGCATCAATGGAAAGAAACTGGCATATTCAATTTTCTCAGGCACATGCCTCAGGAAATTCTGAAGCATCCTGATAATGATTTTGCTACGCCCTCTGAGATTATAAAGCGATATAATTCAGTTGGCGAACTTGATATTCATAATCTGATCTCCTGGGCTGATGTTGAAAGAGACCTTTCTGCCTGGCTGGGAAACCGTATGCAGCAAGCTTCCTTAAAGAGGATATATGAAATAGAAAAAAACATAAAGATGTGCAATAATCCTCATATTCTTAAAGATTGGAGAAAGCTGCAGACAAGCGACCATTTCTATTATATGTGCACAAAGTGGTTCAATGATGGAGATGTGCATAAGTATTTCAATCCTTATGACAGTCCTTATGATGCATTCATAGCTTTCACAAACGCTGCAAATGACATAATGGGGAGAGTTAAGAACTCAGAAAAGAAACAAAAATGTGAAAATCAAATCCCTTCAAATTTTTGTGAAGCAAAAGTTTGATTGAATTATTGAAACAAGAGGTAAATAAAATGGCAAGAAAAAAGATAATGAAAACAAAAATAAAAACTAGGGCAAAAACAAAAAATAAATCAATGAAGACTGTTGAGGGAGACCTTTGCTTTTTTGTTAATGATGGCAGGGTCATACAAAACATAGGTCAACTTACAGATGTTTTCTCTGAGATCTCTGACGAGACTTACAGTTATCATGTAAATTCTGATAAAAATGATTTTGCAAACTGGATTGGGGATGTGTTTGGACACAAGAAGCTCGCTGGTGAACTTAAGAGAGTGAAAACAAAAGAGACTGCCCTAAGAAAGGTGGATTCCCACCTGAAACTACTCAAAAAATAGAAACATTTATAGGTAAGAGCATTATATATGTGCTTTATAAGGAGGATATGCATATGATTGCCTGAAATGAGGGTTTCATTTCAGGAAAAGGGGTGAAAAATGGTAAAAAATATTTTAAGAGATTTAAAGCCAGAAGAATATTTCTTTATTCATACTGGTGCTGTGATAAAAAATATAAAAGAGTTTCCTGCTGCGCTTAAAGAGATGGACGAAGATACTTTCAGATATCATCATAATCCTCAGACAAATGATTTTGCCAACTGGATTAAATACCTTTCTGAAGATAAGGAATTTGTTGCCAAAATAGAGAAAGCTCTTACTAAAAAAGAGATTATAAAGACTATTGAACATCAGATAATTTCTGTGGAGAAAGTTACAGCTGCTGTAAAGATTGCACAAAAGAAAAAGCTAGTGACTCAGCTCCCTGCTGAAAAAGAAAAAGGAGAAAAGAAAAAATCCAAAAAGTCTCCTAAAGAGAAAGCAAAAGCTAAATCAAAGAAGAAATATGTAAGAAAACAGAAAAGTGTTATTAGTCTTGAAAAGGATATACTTAAGAGACTTAGAAAGATAGGCAAAAAGAATGGGTCTTTGAAAAAACTTAAGAATTGGATTAAAAAGTATGGAAAAAGACAATCAAAACATCTTAAAGGAGGAATAAAGGAATATCTTTTAGGTATGGTTACCGGGTTGCTGCTTGGCTTGATTCTTGGCACATTTATTTGATTAGGATCAGGATGAGGTAATTTTCGTTTTTTATATCTCAATATAACTAGTTCTACTTCAGTATACAAAAAGCAACATTTATATAGTAGGTATATTTTAAACCCCTCATGGTTATACTTTTTGACAGATTTAACATGCCAGAAGATATATATGAACTAATTTTTGCTACAAAACAGCAGGTAATAGTAGCAAAAGTCCTTATAAATACAATCAAAGAACATGGCGGCGAGCTTAATAAGACAGAGATGTCATTCTTTGCAACACAGTTGCACGATGGAAAGCTCGAGGCTGAAATAGATGAGCCTGGCTTTGCTGGGAAGAAAGTTAAGTTGTCTTATAATAAGAGGCAGTTCTATGACCGAATCCTGACACCAATGAAAAGCATGGGACTTATATATTATGATCTTTATAAGAAAACTTATGCTATTTCTGATAAGTTCACAAGGGATATAAATAAGATTGGCATAATGTGGCAGAGGGAAACAGCTAAGCCATTGGGCGCAACAATCAAGAACTGATTGGCTTTACTGCTTTTATGCTTAATACTCTTCTGGTGATGATGCATGAAAAAGATAACCTCTACTAAGGTCGCAAGAAATTATGTTCTTGCCCAGAAATTAAAAAAGCGATATAAACAGATTAATAACCTCACTGATTACAAGAGAATCTATGAAGAGATACAGAAAGAAGTTTCTGCTTATTCTGAGCAAAAGTTATGGGGCCTTATCACAGATCCATCAAGAAAAAGGCGCTTCAGGCAGCTTCAATGGTATGAGGGAAAAGTGAGTCTGGATAAAATAGGACTTTGGCCTCATATGAGCAATATCGCAGACAATCTGCTTATCAAAGATGCTCAGTGGTCAGTTAATCAGATATATGCCAGTTCAGGCAAACTTCTCAAAGGTCAGATTCACCATCTGTTTAGGATATTGCCTTTTGTCCAATTCCTGAACCTGAATGTGCCTATTATTGTGGTAAAAGGTGGCACAATCAGAAAAAAGCCATATCTTAAAGAAAAGTATGACATAGAAGATGGTTGTCATCGCGCAGTTTGCATGGGGTTATTGGGAAGAAAAATTGCAAATGCTTATATCGGAATAGAAAAATAATTGTAATTCCCTCTTGGTAGAAGAACATAAAATAGGGGAATTTTATAGTTTATATCCAACATCAGGAAGCATTTCAACAATAGTCTCAAGAGGTATCCCTCTTGTTAAATTATTATAACTTCCTTCAATTTTTCTGACAAAAGTAGAACTATAATTCTCTAGGGGATCATATCCTGAAGCAAAAGTATTAAATCTTGAATCTTGATCTAAATATTTATTGATTTCAGAATCAGTTAGATTTCTCATTTGAACATCAGTTATTGCTACTTTGGTAATCTTTTTTCCCGATTCAAGATTAATCATGCAAATCCCTGTATAAAATTGATAAACACTTCCAGATAAGGATTTTAATCTAATATATGCTTCATTTCTTGATTTTGGCTTTTCAAGAATTTGTCTATTAAACCAGCCGACAGAATCAAACCCCATTATAATCCCTGAATCATAATGTTTAGCAACTGATTCAGCTTTTAATTTTGCTAAATGAAGAACAAGTTCTTCTGGGGAGTCTGGTCTTCCCTTAAAATATTCCTCAACATCACTGCCTTGAGCAGTAAACTCCAAATCAAGAAGGCGGAATGCTTCCTGCCTGGATTGTGAAGATGTTGCTAAAATTATTTTTGTCATGAGAGATATAAATAAATTAACTTTTATATAAAATTTCCTCTTCCTTATTTTTTATGTAAATCTCTCATTTTCCAGAAGTTTTTAGTTACTTGTATGCAATTAATCATTATTAAAATCAAAATTCCTATCCATTGTCCTCTTGAAAATTTTTTAAGTCTTTATCAATTATTTCTACCAATCCTCATAAGGCAATTGAGAATGAACTAGTTATTTGCCACATATCTTTGCAAAATTTTTCAGAATTATTTTTCCATTTAAACCTGAAGCCTCAGGATGAAATTGCAATCCATATATCTTTTTTGTTGTATGTTTCATAGCTTCATTATTGCAGGTATGAGATTTTGCCAGTAAAACAAATTCCTTTGGCAAAGCTATAAATTCGCAATGATCTTCTTGGAACAATGACCTATTTTCCAATCCTGAAAAAATTATATCCTTATTTACAATTTCAATCTGTTCTTCACTTCTTACTTCTTCACCTAAATAAATCTCAGAACCAAACAATAACCCTATAATTTGATGACCAAAACAGATTCCTAAAATTGGTACATTTATTTCCTTAATAAATTTGAATTTATCTAAATATTTTTGTTTATCAATTTTAGTTAAAAGAATTGGTGCCCCTGAAATAATTATTCCTGAAAAATCATTAATCAGTGATTCATTTAATTCGTTCAATTTGATAATCTTATTTGATGTTTTTAATTCATCTAATATCTTTGAAAAATTACTAATCTCTTCTGAACCACAATCAATAATGCAAATCATATCCAATAGGAGATAAATGAATTATAAAAACCTTACGATATTGATCAAAGAACACACTCATGTTTGCATTGTTTGGAATTATTATTTTGCTAATTTCCAAAGTTGATAAAAAAAGTGGATGAATGATTCAACTATCTTCTGGTCATGGATTAAAATTACTGAACCAGGTTCATCATAACTTATTATTAACATTTTATTCTTTCCATATATATCTACTACTGCTGGTGTGATTCCTTTAAGGACTCTGGTTTTAGTATCAGCTAAGTTCTGTCTTGAATTGAAAAAATCACTTTCTTCAGAAATCAACCGTTTTGCTTTAATTTTTTGTTTTATTCTTTTTTTTGTAAAATTGTCCCAGAATATATTAAATTTAATAGGTTTCTTCGCTGTGATTCCCATGGTCAGAATTTCCTCATTTTTATTCATTTTCTCCAAACATTCATACGCTACAGATTTCAATCCCTTTAATCCTAAATATGTTAGGGATAGTGTCTGTTTTTCTTTTAAATTTCTAATTTTTTCCATTTCAGGAATAACTCTTTTGACTAGCTTTTCTTCTCTATTTAATTCTTCTTTTTTCTTTTCAATATAATCAATAAATCCTTTTGGAGAAGAAGCAGAGAAATTCCTTACATTATTTATTTCAGATTCACTTACCAAACCCTTAATCTTAAGACTCTCCAGTATTTCATAGATTCTTCCGGAATTTAAATTAGATTTGTTTAGAATCTCCCCTGTTTTTGATGTCCCAATCCTCAATAGTGTAAGATACACAATGCTCTCATTATGGGTCAACCCAATTTTTTCAAGTAATTTAGGATCCATACTTATTGTTCATCCTCTTTGCTATATAAATCTTCCTATTGCTCCCCTCTCATAGGGGGGGGTTTATTTATATATCCTGCTGTAACTCCTTTATTATGGTCACAATGAACATGATGAAGACAATAAAAAAAAGGATGTTGCCAGTTGTATTAGCAGGAAGTCTATTAATTGGAGCAATTGGATCTAATCCAGCAATTGCTCAAGATCAAAAACCAGAACCCAAAGTCAATATGGCTTTAACCAGAGTTCAAAAAGATAGTGTCCAAAAAGAAGAAAGTAAAGGCATAAATTGCGCAGAAATTCTAGTAAAGAATTTACCTTTTAATTCAGATATTTATACTGTTTTTGAAGATTATGGTAATAGTTATTACGCTAAATTTAGATTACAATCCCTTCCAGTGAAATTCAAAAATAGCTATTTTGGGTTGGCTGCACAGCATAAAAATTCAACTTCTTTTGATTCATATAATCAATTTGGTCTGGTTGGAAGACTGCAGGGAGCTCCAACAGAAAATACATTTGGCAAAATTGACTTAAGATATTTCCCCAGAAAAAATG
>JAYEPB010000090.1:0-11348 GCA_034723595.1 Nanobdellota archaeon | reverse complement strand
GAAGAAATTGCTGAAGGTCAAGTAAAGAAGATAGGTAATGGTGCTATGATATTATCATCAAAAAAACATTTGGGAAAAAATGTTTATATTCTTATAAGGAAGAATTAATATTTATGCGACACAGCAGCTTTTTTATTGTTTTATCCTGCATCCGCCAGATGGCATCGCCCTGATTATCTCATCAAGGTCACCGCCAATCTTCTTCAGTATCTTTTTAGCAATAGTGCTGGTCTTTTCACTACCCTGCTCTAATTCAACATATTGCCTGCAATGCTTTTTTATAGCCTCAACAGGTCCAGCCATAACAGCTCCGTCATCAGCAATCCCCACAGCAGCATTTATCTTATTATCAATATAATTAGTCTTTCCTTTAATCATGAATGACCCTTTTGTGAGGAATTCACCTGCTTTTGCCTCTTTTGTCACTTGATCAGGATTGACATAAAATATTTTTTGCGAGCCAAGCCCAAGTTTCCATGCCCTGGAGAATGAACATGTCGCGTCAGCAACTTCCTTCAATGATTGCTCTGATGGCTCCTTATTCTCGCACTTGAGTATAAGGAAAGGAGAGCCTGCCATATCTGTATGGAAAACTATATCATCTGCAGAAGTATGCTTCTTGACAACAATCTCATTGGTTGTTGCATCCCTTCCGCCAATCACAAGAAAACCTTCAGATGTCCGAAACCACCTGAATTTCTCATACCACTGAGCCTTTCTTTTCGTCTTTTCTTTTTTAGCTTTTGCTGCCTTTATCTCAACATCTTTCTTTTCTTCAAGGCATTTCAGCTTTTCTCTTGCTCTTTCTAAAGCCTTTTTAGCTCCTGCTATCTTCTTCTTTGCTTTCTTTGCTTTCTCAAAATATGCTGAAGCATTCTCTTCAAGAGATTTCTTTATGTCAAGCTCAATTCTGGTCATAAAAACAATAGAAAGATTGGAAGTATAAAAGATTATTGGTCAAAAAAATCAGAAAAAGGATTGTAATCTGGCTGATTATTATCCATCCAGTTTTCTATTTCCTCAAATTTTTTATAATCTGGAAAGATTTTGTCAAATAATGATCTTTCAGTGAACTTCAAGATTCTATAATCCTTTTCAATCCCATAAAGAGCAGTATATTCATCATGAGTCATAAAAACAGGATGAAATTTTGTTTTAAATGACAAACCATCCAAAGCCAGACTATATCTGTTTTGAATATCTCTTAATGAATCAAGAGCATTTATCATTTGTTTTTTTTCATCTTCAGATTCTGCTATTGATTCAACTCTTTTAGAATATTGAAGAAATTTCTTGTCTCTCATAATAGTCTCAATGTTATGTATAATCCCCATATTTCATAAGAATCTGTTTGCCTTTAAAAAAGTTTCCGGACGAAACTTTTTTACAATAGAGGACTTTGATTAACCCCACTTTTGATGAATTAATCAAAGTAATCTATCAGAGTTTTGAACAATTTGATGGGTTATTCAAAACTCTCAATAGATATATTTTTAAAGTAGTTAAAAAATTATCTCAGGGGTGATAAAAATAGAAGAATACAACACACAAAAATTCTTTAATTTGGCTGAAATAATCAAAGACCTTGCTGAAGAAGGAAATCTGCTTGATCAGAATCCATCCTCGAGAGATATAAAGAGAATTATCAATACAAAAGTCAAGGACATACCATCTGAGCATGTTCTTCATGATATGATTGCTAATCATAAAGAATTGGGCATATATAAATCTGATACAGGCAATTTCTGCGCATTTAGCGAACCTATGTCAAGAGCTGCGCCATTCACTAAAAATAATATTGATTCATGCTTTGGAAAAGAGGAAGATCAATTGATTCACCAATGCCTTGATGCATATAAAAACTACATAAAAGACAAAGAGAATATCATATCCCTTGATTGCATAGTTGGAGATAAAGATAACGACGCAACAGTAAGACTCACAATTCCAGAGAGATTTATCCAGGTCGCTTATGGCGCTGAAAGGCTTTTTTCTCCTGCTGGCAGAAATCTCAAAAAACCAACCTATGAAATCATCATGTTTGATGATCTGGAATTTGACAAAAACAGGAGCCGAAAGCTTCCTGATAAAGATATCACAATAAGGCTTGCGCATTCTCCTGAAGGAAGAATGATTAAGATAATAAGAAACAGCAACTATTTTGGAGAATATAAAAAAGGAGTATTTGCTGGAGAGGACTTCAATGCAAAACTCAAGGACAAGGGCATATTCCTCCATGCAGGATGCAGGACAGACTTATTAAAAAATTTTGAAGGAGATTACAAAAGCAAATCAGGACTGTTTGTTGCATTAAGCGCTAATGGGAAAACATCTACTGTCTGCCTTACTCTTGCAAGAAAAGGATATGAGAAATCCTGGTTGATACAGGATGATGGTGGAACATTGACAAAAGATGGATCATTTAAAGGGTTTGAAGGAGAGGGAATTTTTGCAAAAACAGACCTGGTAAACCCTGCGGAACAATTGCAGACATATTATGGAATCCTCAAGCCAGACACATTCTGTGAAAATGTATATGTTATGAAAGACGGCAGCCTTAATTTTTATGACAGGTCTATCACAAAAAATGGCAGGGCTGTAATAAGAAGAAAGGATTTTATGCACGCGCACCAGGAGATAAACTCTGAAAAAATTGATTACATTACCCTGATTACAAGACACCCTCTTATTCCTGCTATCTCAAAGCTAACTCGAGAACAGGCAGCTGCATGGATGGTGCTTGGTCAGGCAATGGAATCTTCAGCAGGCGATCCAACACAGGAAGGGAAGATAAAGAACCTGTTTTTCTATGATCCATTTATGGCAGGAGACAAGGCTGAACATGCTAACTTATTCTATGATATTACAGAAAATCTTCCAGATATGCAATTCTATCTGTTAAATACAGGAGGGATTGGAGAAAGAGACGAATATAAAGATATAACTCTAAACAGCACAATGGGCATCCTGGATTCATTGTTAAGAGAGGGTCTCAGGAAATGGGAAAAGTCACCAATAATGGATCTGGAAGTCCCAAAAGCTATAAGGGATGTAGATACAATATTAGTCCATCCTGAAAAGATATATTCTGACAAAAGCCTGTTTGAACAAAAGCTTGATAAATTGTACAGGCATAATGCTGAAGTCATTGAAAAGATAGGAGAAAGACTTTATAAGCCTATTCGGGATGTTTTTAGATAGAATATAATCTGTGGAAGAGCTAGTGTTTAATGGAATTACAGAGTAAGAAGGAATCATATCTCTGGCAAATAACTTACCTTTATGGTATCTGTAAGTATTAATATTTCATGATCTTTGACTAATACTGGGAATTTTAATCTTAACTCTTTCATAAAACTGAAAAATTCCTGATTAGATTCTGCAAGCATCTCAAAATCCAGGTCTTTCCAACCTATTGCCTCGATGAGATATAATACATTAGGTTGATATTTCAAATAGTTTTTGATTGCAATAAAGTTTTCTTTTGTAAGGTTTGATAAATCTAGAAGAACTTTATAATAAGTATAACCCAGAAGAGAATGATTCAGTATTAACCTGTAGCCTTCAATTATTTTTCTTTTTTCTAAGTTTTTAATATGATAAGACACCACTTTTGAAGATGTATTTAATTGCTGGGCTATTTCAATCAAAGGAGTTCTTGCATTCTTGCAAAGGATTCTTAAAATTCTTTGATCTAATTCATCTATCTTTTCAGGTTCAACATCCTCTTTAATTGTAATTTCTCTTGTTTCAGTCTTGTTCAGCAAATATCTTGTTTGATAATGATAAACTTTTGTCCCAATCGACTCAATTCTCTTAGCAATATAATGACCAAATCTATAAACAAACTCATTAATCACATCCTTAAATTCAGTAATTGTCTTTGCCCATATGCCCATCCCAAGATCATAAGAACCTTCTATTTTTAATGCCCAGCCTATTTTTTTGTGATTTTTGATAAACTCAATGATCTCTTTTTCTTTTTCAGAGGTTAAATTATGAAATTTAAAGACCAATCTGCAATACTTGTAACCAAGCTTAGTCATGTGGATAATAGGATAAGATTTTGATATCACCTTTTTTTTAATCAGATTATTTATCTTATACTCAACCCCTTGTTTACTCATCTTGACTTTTTTTGCTATTTCTGAATAAGTTTGTCTTGCATCCATATCTAATTCCAGCAAGATTTTTTTATCTTTTAAGTCCAGTTTTACCAGTCCTTCACCCATAACCTAGACAGAATAACTGAGATTATATAAATCTTTTCTTTTTGACTAGTTTTGATAGGGTTAGTTTAATATAATATTCTTAATTGACGAGTGATAATAATAAATATGTTCAAATGGCTTATAATAATGGATTTTATACAAAAATTGAATGGGATGAAATAGAGAGTAAATTGCCCACTTATCTGACAGATAGTTTAGATAAAGAACTTTTAGAATATTGTCAAAACTCAAAGGGAATAGTTCTTGATGTGGGTGTTGGAACTGGAAGAATTATAGAAGAACTAGATAGAAAAAAGAAATTTGAAAACATAATTACAGATATATATGGCATTGATATATCAGAGTCTTCTGTAAAACATTGCAGGAATAAATTCCCAGAATATCATTTTAGTGTTAAAAACATCATAGATACTGATTTCCCAGACGAATTCTTTGATACAATCTTACTGCCTTTTTGTCTATTATCAAATCTTGATTCAGATAAGGAAAGTGCTGTTAAAGAGATCAATAGGGTATTAAAGCCAAATGGAGCAGTCAATTTCAGCTACTATGGAACCAGGGCAAGAAAATCTCAGGAAGACCTTTATGTTTCTTATGCTTCTTTAGGATTTACTGATATTCACAGTGAAGGAAACTATACTTATACCAAAACAGATTATGGCAATTTTTGTTCTGAAAGATTAGACCAAGTAAAAATTGGAAAATTGTTTGGTAAAAATTATCTTCTGGAAGTGATTCCTGATAATCCAGAATCTCCAATCATATATATAGGATTAGCAAGAAAGCAAGTTTGTTGCTATACTACAATAGTTTAATTTCTACTAATCCTGATCAAAAGTCAACCCCACAAACCTTCAACCTAAAATATAGTTATCACAAAGAATGCTACTGTACCTAAAATCAATGAATGCTTGATTCCAGCCTGAAGCGACCCTTCAGATAACTTTCCGATGACAATACCTGCGAAGAAGCCCTGGATAAGAGCAAGCATCAGGAAGATTCCATCAATGCTGATAAACCATTTGCCTATAGAATGGACAAAAGTATAAGGGTTTGTTGTATCTATTGTAACCTTTTGCATCATGCCAGTCAGGGCTTCCTGCGTAAGCGCAGGGACTTCAGATCCACTCTCACCAGTGCCTACCTTTGACATGAAAGGTATCAGCATGCTTGATATGATTACCATAACACCTAAAAATACAAAGAAGATGATATAACTCTGGATTGTCTGCGAGTGTATATTTGCCCGCCTTTGCTCTTTGACTCTCTTTATCTCCACAAGCGAATCAGTTATTGACTCCAGCACTTCCTCAATATTGCCGCCGCTCTGCTCAGCTTCTATAACTGTCGCAATTGCTCTCTGGATTACCTTGCTTTTTATTGAAGCAGCAAAATTAACAAGCACCTTATGCACAGGAATTGACCATGTAAGCTGATTTGCCATCTTCACTATATGAGGAGTCAGAGCGCCATACTCTGATGAAGATATATGAATTATTGCATCAGGCACAACCATCCCTGATTTCACAGACCCTACCAAATCTCTTACAAATTCAGGGAATATAGCCTCAATGTCCTTTTGATCCTTGCTTTCAGCAAAAAAAGCTGCAATATACCTGAATGCTGAAACACCAACTGCAATAAACAGGATAGGCAGGAAAAACTTGCTGCTAAAAAACAATTTGAAATCAATGATTACTATAACTATTGAAATCATAAAATATACAATCTGCAAGATGTCTAACTTGAACTTCATTTTTTATACCTCTGGTTGTGAAATATTAAGGAATATGATAAAAGCAACATTCAGGAAAGGAATCACAAGATATGTCCCAAGTCCTATTATTACGCTTACATTCATGCCACCAATCTGCCCGCCAAGCATGCTGACAAGAGTCAATGCTGCAACAAAAAACAAAGGCGCTGCTATCAATATGCCTGTGTAAATATCTGAATATGTTGATACAGTTTCTGCATATTTCTTTCTCTCAATCTCATATGAGGACATTGCTTCTTTTGATTTTGCCATTAAGTATTTCTCAAAATCGCCCCCACTCTCTATAGTATTAATAATCCCCTCAAAGAATTCTCTCAGGCCTTCTTCAGGAGTAAGTGAAGCAACTGAACGGACAGCAGTCACAAGATTATATCCAAACAAATCTATGTAATCAACTATTTTATGCATCTCAGTACAGACCTCTCCATATTCCATTGATTCAGCTATTAGTTTGAACATTGAAACAGGAGGCACTCCACTTGATGCTATCGCAGCAATGTGGTTCATTGCAAAAGGCAGATTTGTTTTTATGTTCTTACTTCTTGTAGTAATTTTTGTATTAGGATAAAAATAAAAAGCAAAGCCTGTGACTGATGCGCATATTGATGCAACTATCAGTCCGAAAATTATCGCAATAAGCAGAGGCTGGAATGCAAGAATGGCAAATATTGTATAAACAAGGAAAGATATCACAGATATAATCATCATAAAAAATACCATGATATTAGCATAAGTATTTGACAGAACCTGAATATTTGCAAGCCTTAATGAGTGATATAGATTCTTGAAAAACCGAGGGAATTTGCCTATAAGATAATTTGTAAATCCTCTGACAGTAAGATTTGCTATTGAGCCTATCAGGATTGGCTTATATATGGGTGTGACTTTCTGTTTTGCAAGCCTGCTCTTTATCTTTTTGGCTTCTCTGAGCAGATGCTCAGGATCAACTAAGCGTTCCTCTTTATTCTGTTGGAATTCCTGCAATGATACATCAGCAAGCCGTATAAGAGAGGGTGATATCAATGGCTCTTCTGCAAGAGATTCCTCTTTTTTACGCAGATGATCCATCCAATCTTTAATGACATTCCTGATAGAAAGTTTATGTATACCTTCGCCCTCAGGCATCACTGGCCTGAATTTTTTTGGTATTAGCGCAGGCTTCCTGATTTTTTCTTTTCTGGATACTGATCTTATCTTATCTGTCACTCTTGCAAACAAACCTTTTTTCAACAGTGTCTCTGGTTTTTTTGCCAGAAGGTTTTTTGGAATAATCTTCTCTTTTACCTTCGGCTTTGGCTTGAAAACCTCAGTAAGCGTACGAAAGAAAGAAACAGTTTCTATTTCTGGATGCAAAGGCTTAATCTTAGGCTTTACCTTCTTCTTCGCTTCTGCCTTAAGCAGCTTTTCTTTTCTCTTTGCCTCAGCTTTAAGCAGTTCTGCTCTTTTCTTGTCAGCCCGCGCCTGGATCTTGCGCATTTTCCTTAGATGGGTCTTACTGACAAGACTTTTCTGCATACAAATGAACCTCTGCAACAATGAGTGTTTTTCTTTTTTGGATGGTTTTATAAAAACAGGTTTTTCAGTTAGCTTTTCTCTTCCTATCCCGATTTCTTTTAACTTTACTTGCTTTACTTTCTCTTCTTTGGCTGCTTCCCTTACTTTAATTTCTACTGTTGCAGGCTTCTCAGGCAGAGGCTTTGCAGCAACTTCAGGCGCAGCTTTTGGCACAGCTTTTGGCACAACTTCAGGCGCAGGAACTGCTACCTCAATCTTCATGCCTGCAATAACCTCATCAATATCAATATTATATACAGAATCTACAATTAGAGTATTGTAATTCTGTATCTGCTTCAGGAGAAGCATTATGTAGCTATTATAATAAGTTATAATCTCTTTTTTAGTTTTACCCTTTAAGATTTTTCTCCTGAGCGAGTCATATCTGATAGAATCAATCTTACCGCGCTGATACATCTCAAAAAGTCTGTCAAGTTTCCCTGCTATCTGAGACTTATAATAATTATATGAATCAATTTCATTCAGAAGTTCCAATATCTGAGTTATATATCCTGATGCGTCCTTATACATTTTTGCTTTTGAAGGGCTTAACTATTCTCCCTTTCTGAAACTATACCTTGTGAAGCCATATTAAGCACTTTGTCAGTGTTTATTGCTATCTTCAGCAGCCTTGACTTGATATATGCAAGTCTGCTCTTAAATTCATCTCTTTCTTCTTCACTTCTTATTTTTGTATCGCTTAATTCATCTGCCATCTTTATAAGGACCTGCATATCCTCGTAAGCAGAATGTATATTATCATATCTCATTTTAGGTTAAACCTCTTAATCACACTTTGAGGATCTTTCTGATATTCATTAATTATCTTTGTAAATTCCTCAAATGATTCAATTCTCTTCTGCACCATACTATTCAGCAATTCAGCTCTTCTTCTAATCTCATTCAAAAGCACAGATACAGGCTTGCCAGTTCTCTCACTTATCTTTTGCAGGATCAATGACCTTTTCCCTAATCTGAAACTATCTTTGAGAGGATCCCATTCAAAAATTTTATTTGAAGTAATAGAGCCCATAGATTCAACTTTCTGTATCTCATTGACCTCGCGCATGCGCCTCACATTCTTCTCAGGAGTCTTTATATGAGTCACAACACAGATTACATCAAGAGATTCTATAAGTGAAGGTGGGAGATCTATAGGTGGAGAGCCAAGCCTCCTGACAAGAGCTTCAATTGAAGCTGCGTGAAAGGTACTATAAGAAGGATGGCCTGAAGCCATTCCCTGGAACATGACATAAGCCTCTCTATCCCTGGTTTCTCCCACTACGACATAATCAGGATTTTGTCTGAATGTCTCCTTAAGCAGATCAAACAGAGTTATTTCACCAAACTGTTTACCATATATATTAGGCATGCCAAATCCAGTCCTTGTCACAGCAGGAAGCCAATTATCATGCACAATATTAAGCTCTCTTGTATCTTCAATCGAGCATATCCTCGCCTCTGAAGGAATAAAGCTCAGTATGCTGTTAAGATAAGTTGTCTTGCCTGAACCTGTCTCTCCTATTACCATCATATTGAACTTGTTTTCAATCATAAGCCAGATATAAGCAAATATCTCTGCTGAAGCTGTCTTCATCTTTATGAGATGTATAGGAGTCCAGGGATTTTTTGTGAACTTCCTTACTGTAAAAGTAGGTCCCCTAGTGGTGATATCTTTTGTATATGTTGCATTCACCCTTGAACCGTCAGGTAAAGTTCCGTCAAGCATTGGCTTAGCATACGAAATATACCTCCCTGTTTTCTGAGCAATCTTTTCTACAAAATTTATTATCCTTTTTGGGTCTTTAAATTGTATGTTTGTGCGCAGGTTCTCATACTTCCTGTGGACAACATAGAGAGGATAATTCAGCCCATTGCATTCAATATCTTCAATATAATAATCATTCATCAATGGCGCAATCTCATTCAGACCTATAGAATCCCTATAGATATAATACATCAGTTTTTTATAGCTATCATCTGAGAGCTTTATGCCAAGCTCGATAAGGATGGATTGAATGCTTTTCTCAAGATATTCAATAAGGAACTTAAAGCTGTCTGCCTTTACAAAGTTTACATTCACCATCTCCTCAAGAGCCTTTTGCACAAGCCTAAATACCTCATCTTCAGCATCTGTAAGCACAGGTTCTTCAAGATAATATACAAGTTCTTTGTTTTTATTATCCCAGAATATATGAGCAAAAGCAAAAGGAGGGATGAGTGGATAGCGGACATTTATCTTTGTCTTGTTTTCGTAAGGTGGGAGCTTTACCAGCCTGGGTCTTAGGTCTATGTAAAAGCCTTTTTCTGAACCCAGTCCCCCTTGTTCAGGAGTATTCTCTCTTTTCTCTTTTTGATCCTTCTCTTCTTCTTTATTCATTTCTGTCATATTTCACTACCCACAATTATTTATTTGAAATTAAGTATATTTACTGCTATAAAATCTGCTCTGGAATCAAGGCTTAGTTCCATAGTGTAGTCATGTCCGCTGTAGCTGTACATATGAACCAGCACCTTGGCAAAGGCAATATCTGTATTATTTCCAGGAGGCATAAGCTCAATATAGCCCTGTCCTGATGCAGTTCCGGGTTTATTTGCAAGAGTAAAATTGAATACACCGCCTAATTCTGATTCAGTATCCTTTGAATAGAATCCAGTGATAATATCCTCTGTCTTAAAGCTCACTGGATGTGTTGAGTTACCTATTTTTGATATATTAACCCTAATATGAGAATTCTCAAGCACAAATGTATCATCCAAATCCCATGCATCTACATCAATATCTGAAGTTATCTTCATGTTTCCAATAACAATATCTGTGCCTGGCTCAATGATTTTTGTATCAGACTCCATCTCCCAGATTAGTTTGTCATTTGCCAGATTAACTTTTCCTTCATGAATCTCAAAAGGCACAACTCTCTGGCTGCCTGCGCCTGAATCAATAAGGTCAACTATGACATTGTCAAGAGACATGAATGTGTCCTGTGTTTTTGTGAATACAGACATATCCTTGCTTTTTTTGAGAATAGGAAGACCTGCCTGAAGTATCAATATGATGACAATGCTTCCGATAAGCAGGTATAGCACTGCTGAAACCCATATCTGACATTTCTTTGTTTTTATCATTAAACCTCACTGCCATTATTCTAACTTAATTATTTTTATATTGAACTTTGCGCATCCTTCAGGATATACTGCAAATGTGCTGCCTGTTCTGAAATTTTCAAGCACAATCTTTCTTTCCTTTCCTGTGCTCAGTGCTCCTAACTGCTCTGTTCTTGAATCATAATCAGATTCAATTACAATATTTTTTATTGTATCCCCTCTGGTATTCCTGATGATGAATGATAATGTATTATTATGATATGAAGCATCTGATATCTCAAACATATAGCCTCCGCAATTCAGGCTTGTCATTACTCCGTTTTCAACAGAGTCTGAAGCCAGATATTCCTTTTGCATGCTGTAAAGCCAAAAAGCAAGGAACAAAGCAATCACTACAAAAAGAAACCATAAAAACATGTGTGTTGTTACATTTTTTGCTTCGACCATTTTTCAAAAACTTTTCAAAAACCGCCTGTATGTCAATACTGTAGCTGGTTTGGATTATGTGATTATGATTTTGGATTTGATGCTTAAAATACTTCTGATGGCAGTTTTTGATGAGTGAAATCGTTGTTGCCAGCCACCCCAAATTTAAATTTTAAACTAATTTGAATTTAAAATAAAAAAATAAAAAATAAATTTAGCAGTCTCCTATCTGTGCAGGGGTTCTTTGAACTGCA
>JAYEPB010000089.1:0-11365 GCA_034723595.1 Nanobdellota archaeon | reverse complement strand
AAGAAAAAGAAGTCCCATGCATAACTGTGACAACAAAAGAAGAGCTTGGAGCAGCTGCAGGAATAGATGTCCCGACTGTAAGCGTTGTAATAATTGAAGCTGGAGAAGCTCAGAGCATAATCAAAGAGATATCTAAGTAGGTGAATCCTTATGGCTAACGAAATACCTCAAAAAAGGACACCCCAAAAAGGCAAAGACCAGCAGAAAGGAGGAGTAAACTTCTCACCAGCAGTTGCCGCGACAGTAGAAGAAGTCATAGGCAGGACTGGAACAAGAGGAGAAGCTCAACAGGTAAGATGCAAGGTTCTTGCTGGAAGGGATGCTAACAAGATACTAAGGAGAAATGTCAAGGGTCCAATCAGGATTGGAGACGTACTCATGTTAAGAGAGACAGAAATTGAAGCTCAGAAAATGAATTCAAGAAGGCGATAATCATGGTAAGATGCAATTATTGTGGAAAAGACATTGAAAAAGGAACTGGCAAGATGTATGTAGAGATTACTGGAAATGTCCTTAATTTCTGCTCATCAAAATGCGAAAAAGGCATGCTGAAACTTGGCAGAAAATCAAGGAATGTGAAATGGACCAAAGAAGCGCATGACCTCAAGAATATGAAAACAGCAGCAAAAAAAGGTGCCAAGAATGATTGAAAAAACACTTGTATTGATAAAGCCTGACGGAGTGCAGAGATGCCTTGTTGGAAAGATAATCCAGAGGTTTGAGGATTCAGGCCTTAAGATAATCGGCATGAAGATGCAATGGATTGACAAGGAATTTGCAAAACATCATTATACTCAGGACGTTGCAGAAAGAAGAGGCGAAAAAGTAAGAGAAGTTTTGCTTGATTTCATAACTGAAGGTCCTGTTATTGCAATGTGCATAGAAGGTATCAAGGCAATCGAAAATGTCAGAAAGATTACAGGCACAACTGAGCCAAAAGCAGCAGCTCCTGGCACAATCCGTGGAGATTTTGCACATGTAAGCTTCAGTTATGCTGACAATAAAGAGATTGCAGTGAAAAACATCATCCATGCATCTGCAGATCAGGGTGATGCTGAGACAGAAATCAAATTATGGTTCAAACCTGAAGAGATGCATTCATTCAAGACAGTGCATGACACATTTATTTTATAAGAACAAAAAATAACAATTAAGGTGATAAAATATGGGAGAAAAAATGGTTGATAAGGTGATGAGGCTTAATAAAGTGCCATCACAAATTAGGAATATAGCTATTTGCGCTCACATTGATCATGGAAAGACAACATTTTCTGATAACCTTCTCGCAGGCTGCGGCATGATGAGCGAGGAACTTGCAGGAAAAGCATGTGTTCTTGATTTCCATGAAGATGAGAAAGAGCGAGGCATTACAATAGATTCTGCATCAGTATCCATGGTGCACGAATTCAAAGAAAAAGAATATCTGGTGAATCTGATTGATACACCTGGACATGTTGATTTTGGCGGTGATGTGACAAGGGCAATGCGAGCAGTTGACGGAGCAATTGTCTTATGCTGTGCATCAGAAGGAATAATGCCGCAGACAGAAACTGTCCTGAGGCAGGCATTGAAAGAAAGAGTCAGACCAGTATTGTTTATCAACAAAGTTGACAGGCTCATGAAAGAGCTTCAACTTACACCTGAACAGATGCAGGAAAAGTTTGTCAAGATAATAAGTGAAGTAAACAAGCTTATCAAAGACATATCTCCTGAATATGGTGAAAAATGGCAGGTAAATGTGATGGACGGAAGCGTAGCTTTTGGTTCAGCATTCCATAACTGGGCCATGTCTTTCCCTTTCATGAAAGAACACAATCTGTCATTCAAAGACATTATCGATTCTTATGACGGCACTGAAAAATACAAAGAGCTTGCAAAGAAAGCACCTCTTCACCAGGTTGCTCTGGACATGGTAGCAACTCATCTTCCAAACCCAATTGATGCGCAGGCATACAGAATTCCAAAGATCTGGCATGGAGATATAGAAAGTGAAATAGGCAAATCCCTAACTAACTGCAATCCTAATGGTCCACTTTTCTTTGTCATCACAAAGATTGTTGTAGATCCGCAGGCAGGAGAAATAGCTGCTGGAAGGCTTTTTTCAGGAACAATGAAAAGAGGCACAGAAGTCTATCTTAACAGGGCAAAGCAAAATGCAAGGGTTCAGCAGATATATATCTATAATGGAGCAAAAAAAGAGATAATTGACAACGTCCCTGCTGGAAACATCGTAGGCATTTGCGGAGCCAAGGCATATCCTGGAGAATCAATAACTTTAGAAGAAACTGAACCAATGGAGCAGATAAGCCATATTTTTGATCCAGTCATCACAAAAGCTATTGAAGCAAAAAATCCTGGAGACCTTCCAAAGCTTATTGAAGTATTGAGGATGGTTGCAAAAGAAGATCCTACTATCAAAGTTGAGATTAACGAAGAGACAGGAGAGCACCTGCTTCACGGCATGGGTGAACTGCATCTTGAAGTGATTGAAAACAGGATAAGAAGCGAAAAAGGTGTTCTGGTCAATACATCTCCTCCAATTGTAGTATATAGGGAAACCATAATGAAGAAATCTCCTGAAGTTGAAGGAAAGTCGCCAAACAAGCACAACAAGTATTATTTTATCGCAGAACCTCTTTCAGATGAAGTGACTAATGCTCTCAAAAGCAGTGACATTCCTGAGATGAGAATCAAGAAAAAAGATCTTGAATTAAGGAACAAGTTTGTGGAACTTGGTTTCACAACAAAAGAAGGAGAAGGCATAAAAGAGGTTTATCAAGGCAATCTTTTCATGGACCAGACAAGAGGACAAGTGCATCTTGGCGAAGTTCTCGAAATGATTCTTGATACATTTGAGGTTGTCATGAATAAAGGACCTCTTGCACGAGAGCCAACCCAAAAAGTACTTATCAGGCTTATGGACATGACTCTGCATGAAGATGCAATCCACAGGGGACCAGCACAGACATACCCTGCAGTAAGGGAAGGTATCAGAGGCGCTATGATGGAGGCAGGACCAATGCTTCTTGAGCCATTGCAGATTCTGCAGATTGAAGCGCCATCAGAATACATGGGTGAGATATCAAAACTTATCTCAAACAAAAGAGGCCAGCTTCTTGATATGCAGCAGGAAGGAGCAACTGTTGTTGTCAAGGCAAAGATGCCTGTAGGAGAGATGTTTGGATGGAGTTCTGATTTAAGAAGCGCAACAGGAGGAAGAGGAAACTCATCACTTGTTGACCAAGTCTTTGAGAAGCTGCCAGGCGAACTGCAGGAGAAAATCAGAAAGCAGATTATCTCTAGGAAAGGCCTTAGTGAAAGCCAGTTAGGAGCTTAAATTTTCTTTTATTTTTTTCTTATATCTTCTTTTTTCTTATACATTGTAGATAAATTGCATTAAGAACTTCAATTAATTATTTAAAGACACAATCATTTCTACTTATTCATGTTTGAGAAAATAAAGAAAAAAATATTCAAAGACCCTAATAGTAAAATAAAAGAGTTATATCTGCTAGTCCACCCCTATAGCAATCTAATTGAAAAGAAACCAGATAAATTCAGAGATATCTGGATGGATAGCATAACAGCAGCAGCAAAGAATAAAGATACATTTGCAATAATGTATTTTGATGGTCTCCCAAGTGATAGAGATAAACCAAATGAATTTAAGTTCTATTATGACAAGCCTAGTAAAATTGAACTTGAATTAGGTAAGCATGTAAAACAATCTTTTGGAAAAAATAGATCAAAATTTGTCATGATTCGTAACATATATCCATATATCATCTGGACTTATGATGAAAATATCGAAAATAGATTAGAAGATAATAATAAGACAATAATAACTGCAAGAGGTGTATATGCAGAACGCTGTGTGCAGGATGCTGTTTTTGCAGCAACTGAAACTTATAGAATACCTCAGGAAAATGCAAAAATCATATTAGAAGAATCAATCTTAGGAGAAAAAAATATAAGAGAAGAAGAATATAAATTACTTATTAAAATAAAGCATTAAATCACTCAATACCCTCCGCAACTTCATATAACTTCACATATTAGGTCATTTCTCAAAATTTTCTAAGAAAATTTTGCTTAATTATATAAATGCAAAACCCTTACCATTGATTTATGGCTGATACAGATGTGCGTTTGGAATTTCAGGACTTCAGATTTGAAGAACAGGATGATTATATTAGAGCTCACTTTCTTAAGATATTCTTTTTTGATATACCAATATCTGACCTTGCCAAGATTGCTGAATTTGATGTGGAAAAGCATGCAATCATATTTAAGCATACAAAGCAGCATAAAGCTGAGAACAGGTTCAACTATCTTATTTCCATAGGCTTTTCACATCTTAAGAATAAAATCAGCGGTAAGAATGCAGTATACATCCACAGGAATTCAGGTATCCCACTAATCGGCACAAACTATTTCGGGCTTGTTGACAGGGACACAAACATTATCGAGATCAAGCCAGTGACAAGCTGCAACATAGACTGCATATACTGTTCTGTTGCTCAGGAAAAGAGATCTGTTGACTTTGTTGTTGAAAAGGATTATCTTGTAGAAGAATTCAAAAAGCTTGCCAGGCATAAGAATCTGGACACTATAGAGGCTCATATAGGCGGTCAGGGCGAGCCGCTGCTTTACGGAGATATAATAGAACTTATCAGGGGCATCTCAAAGGTACCAGGAGTAAAGACTATATCAATTGACACAAACGGCACACTGCTATCAGAAAAGCTTATTGATGACCTTGCAGATGCAGGGCTTACAAGAATAAACCTTTCGATTAATGCAATGGACCCTGAGCTTGCTAAAAAGATATCCAGTTTTCCCCTTAATATTGAGAGAATCAAGCTGCTTGCAAAATACATCGCATCAAAGATTGACCTGGTAATAGCTCCAGTACTTGTGCAAGGAATAAATGATAAAGAAATACCCAAGATAATCCAATTTGCCAAAGAGATAAAACAGGACCATGAAGTATGGATGGGAATACAAAACTTTCTTAGCTACAGGTTCGGAAGAAATCCTGCAAAGCAGATGGAATGGGATGATTTCTTTGCTCTTTTAAAAAATTGGGAAGATGAATTTGATGTCAACCTTACTAAAATACCAATCCTATTTATACAAAGCCCAAAGCTGCCAAGGCCATTTAAAAAAGGAAATATAATTAAAGCAGAACTTGTCTGTAAGGGAAGATTCAGGAATGAAATGCTTGCAGTTGCGCATGGAAGAGTAATTGCAATCCCTAATTGCTCAAAAGAAAAAGGGATGGTCCGAATAGAGATACAAAGGAGCAAGGATAATATATTTAGAGGGCAGGTTATTGGGGGTTAAAATATATCAAAACTACTCAATCTCACCAACAGAAAACTTGATCACAAGCTTTTCATCCTCTACCTTATAATTAAGTAAATCAAGCGCTATTGGCAGAAGCTTGAAATAAGCTTTATCTTCTCCAAATGCCTTAATCTCATAAGAACTCTCGAGTTTGTTTATCCTCACATTCTTTAAATCAGTAATTCCAGGCATATCAAACTCATATATTATAGAATCACCCAGCCTCCTGATATTTGTCCCTTTTACTTCCTCATATTTCATAGGCTTTCTGGAAACTGGCTCAATCTGCTCCTCTTCTTGACTTTCTTGCGCAACTTTTTCCTCCACTTCAACTCTATTTTCTTTCTCAGGTGGCTTTTTTAGCCCCAGTTTTTCCCAAATCTCTGGTTCGTATTGCTTAAAATCTCCAAATGTCTTTACCCTAACATCCGGCTTGCCATTAATATTAGTTATATTGATATCAATTCCGCTAAACTTTACTCCAGGCAATCTTTCATCTTCCTCTGATGCGCCCTCTTCAGATTCAGGCTCCTCAGACCAAGTTCCAGGCATTCTGACTTCATCAAAATCCCTAAATGTGCCTGATACAGAATCAAACATATCAAAGAAAGGCATATATCTGCCAAATCCTGGAAATAATCCTCTTCTTTCTTCTGCTTCTGTCTCTTTTTCCTGCTCTTCTCCGCAATTAGGGCAGAAGTTCCATCCAGTATCAATATCTGCTCCGCAATTCTCGCATTTATTTCCAGCCATTTATATTATATTAAAAATTAGGTTCTTTAAATATTTTTCCTTAAATAATTCAACTAAATGCCCACTTGCCACTTGCCACCCTTGGCTGTGAAGTATTTAAATGAAAGCATTCTTCATAGTTATATAAGATTTTACATCAGGCTAGCGAAAACCTGGTGTTTAGGACAGAACGACAGAACCATCCCTCTGGTTAATCATATCCTGTCCCATAATAAAAAACTTTACCGCCAATCAAAGACTGGCGGCAAAGTCTTTTATTTTAAAATCGAGGTGAAACACAATGGACACAAGTCAAACAACAATACAACAGCTTTTTTACAAGCAAATAGAGAACCTTACAAAAAAAACAATAAAAAATGAAAGCCTGGATTTACAGTTCAGCGACAGATGGATTTAAGAGGTGATATAAATGTTAGGATTATTCAAAAAAAAGGAATTCATGGAATGGCAGGATTATCAACACAGAATTGAGACAATTGACAATATCATATGGTCACAGAGAGTGAGGAGAAAAAACCTGCAAAATATTTAACTTTCTTTTTTTAAATATTTTATATACTTTTAACTCCAACCTACACACCCAATCTTCTCACACCACATATGTCAAAAGTCCGTGACCACCACCAGTGAAACACTGGTGGCATGCTCGGCTTCGCCTCGGGTCACTCCCTATTGAGCATATTTAATACCACTTGATTACACCAGTCACAGACTGATGGTATAAAATATATCAAAACTCAGCAAAGAATTTCAAAATGAAATATTTTGTAGAAAAGCTTTTATATTAGCATGAATTCTAAGAGTATATGAAAGTCTATAATCAACAGGAAGCAAAATTAAACCCAGAAAGACTAGCGTATGACATAAACAAAGGAGCTATATTTGTATATCCTACAGATACCATATATGGGATAGGCTGCAATGCAAGGGATAATCAATCTGTCCAAAAGATAAGAAAAATAAAAGGCAGACAAAAAATGCCATTTTCAGTCATCGCTCCAAGCAAAGAATGGATTTATGAAAATTGTGAAGTTGGAGAAACAGCAAAAAGCTGGATTGAAGAAAAACTTCCTGGACCTTATACATTTATACTCAAACTAAATAACCATAATGCAATATCTAAGCATGTAATTCCAGATATTAATACCATCGGAGTAAGAATTCCTGATCACTGGTGCAGTGATGTAGTTTCAAGATTAAATATACCTTTAATAACAACATCCGCCAATATATCAGGACACACTTTTATGACATCATTGGAAGATATGCATCCCCACATTAAGGCTCATATAAATTTTGCCCTATGTGATGGAGAATTGCATGGCAAGCCATCAAAGATAATTGATTTCTCTCAAAAGGAAATCAAGATCAAAGAAAGGTAATTTTGATTAAGATGAGAATTCTGGCAGCTGGCGATATACACGGAGACACAGGACTTGCAGAGAAACTTGCGAAAAAAGCAAAAGATGAACAAGTAGATTTAGTGATATTATGCGGCGATCTCACATTTTTTGAACAATCAACAGAAAATATTCTTGGACATTTTGCTAAAAGAGAACAAAAGGTTCTTCTTGTGCCTGGTAATCATGAAACTATTGCTACTGCTGATTTTATGGCAGAACTCTATGGAATGAAAAACATTCATGGCTATTCAGTCAGATACAATGATATTGGGCTTTTCGGATGCGGCGGAGCAAATATAGGTATGTTCCAGCTTGATGAAGATGAAATTTTTGAGACACTCTATAAAGGGTTTGAAAAAATCAGGTATCTTAACAAGAAGATTATGGTGACTCATGTCCACCCAACTGGCACAAAGATGGAAAAGTTCACAAACATATTTCCAGGAAGTAAAGGAATAAGGAAAGCCATTGACAGTTTCCAGCCAGACCTCATGCTATGCTCTCATGTCCATGAAGCAGAAGGCATTGAAGAGATGATAGGAAATACAAAAGTGATCAATGTAGGAAAGCTTGGGAAGATTATTGATTTATAAAAATATACCCCCTGTTTGCAGTAACTGAGAATGGTCTATGATTATATGCAAGGTATATTTTTATAACCAAAAACCCATTGTAAGATCATACTCAGCCGCTTAGGTTTTTGATTTATAATTCTCAGTGTAATGAAATATGAAATATTCACAAAAAGTATAAGATTGATAAGAAAAGCAGGATAAATAAGGATAATCTAAATATCAGAGGTATTGAATCAATCATAAGCAATTATAATGAGAAATAAATAAGATTTCCTGATTCTTTGTTCTTATTTTTTAACCTTTCATAACACCCAAAGGCACAAGCCTGGCTACAGGTTTTCCAATCTCAAGCTTGTCGCTTACTCTGACAACCTCATCAATATCCTTGTATACCTGAGGAGCTTCCTCTGCAATTCCTCGCATTGAACTTGCCTTTATCAGGATATTCTGCGATCTCAACTGCTCGCGTATCTGGTCTCCTCTATACTTTATCAAAGCCTCATGCCTTGAAGCAAGCCTTCCAGCTCCATGCGCAGTAGAACCAAAGCTTATCTCTTCAGCTTTTGTAGTTCCTACCATAAGATAAGAAGCAGTGCCCATACTACCAGGAATTATTACTGGCTGGCCAACTGATTGGTATTTTTCAGGTATCTCTTCTCTCCCTGGACCAAAGCTTCTTGTAGCTCCTTTCCTATGTATACATACCTTTTTCATCTCTCCGTCAATATTATGCTTCTCAAACTTAGCAATATTATGACAGACATCATACACAAGATCCATACCTTCGCTTGACCCCATTACCTTTTCAAAGACATCTCTTATCCAGTGCATAATCATATGGCGATTAGCAAAAGCAAAGTTTACAGCAGCGCACATGGCTTTATAATATTTATCTCCTAGCTCAGAATTGATTGGCGCATTTATCAGTTGCCTATCAGGCAGATGCTTATATCCATATTTGCTTTCCATCTCCTTTATATAATCTGAAGCGATTTGATGGCCTAATCCTCTCGATCCACAGTGTATCATTACAGTAACCTGCCCTTCTCCTGTTATGCCAAATGCTTTTGCAACTTCTGGATTATATATCTTATCCACTTTCTGCATCTCAAGAAAATGATTTCCGCTTCCCAATGTACCAAGCTGAGGCATCCCTCTCTTCAACGCCCTATCACTTACTGCAGAAACATCAGCTTTATCCATATATCCTCCTTCTTCACTTGTAAGAAGATCTTTATTTGTGCCATAGCTGTTCTCAACAGCCCATTTTGCCCCTTTTTCAAGAACATCCTTAAGCGCATCCCTGGAAAGCTGAGTTATTCCTCCCTTGCCTACTCCACAGGGGACTTCTCTGAAAAGCCCATTTAGAATATCTTGCCTCTTATCTAATATATCCTCAGCTTTAAAGTCTGTTCTCAGAAGACGAACTCCGCAATTAATATCAAAACCCACTCCGCCAGGGCTTATTATGCCCTCTTCCATATCAAATGCCGCAACACCCCCTATTGGGAATCCATAACCCTGATGAGCATCAGGCATTGTGTAAGATGCCTTCTGTATCCCCTTTAAATGCGCCACATTCATTGACTGCTGCAATGTCTTATCCTTCTTTATATTCTCCAGAATCTTTTCAGAAGCATAGATGATAACAGGGACTTTCATCCCACCTTCCTTTGGAATCTGCCATGTGAATTCATTGATTTTTTTAAGTTCCATTTTGATTTCTGCTTATTTACATTTCCCTCCCATTTTTTATAATTAATTAGTATTTATTAAAAAATTTGCAAAGTAAAGTTTTTAAATATCTACTACAACCTGAAGGTAATCATTCTTAATTTCCATCTCTGCATAAGTTACTGCTTTTACTGAGCCATAGACCAGATAATCCTCTTTAAATGTATCGCCTGCAAGAACAGCCCTAAGCGCATATGAACGCCCTTTCTGCATTATCTCAATGCTTTTGACACTATTGAAAAAAAAACCATCTGCATCAAGCAGGAACAGAATCTCTTCAAGCCAGTTGTATAGCAGCTGCTTAATATCACTCCCTTCGACCTCTATTTCCTTTTCCTGCACTGGTTCAATCTCTTTTGTGGCAACTATCAGCGAAAACATAGCAAGCGCTGCATTAGTAAATCTTTCTTCAATTGTACTGCCATAAGCCCTGAACTTAGCATCTCCTGTATGTTCAAAAAACTCATATTCATCTGTTTTTTCCATATTTTTATCAATAATTGAAATTAGTTATAAACCTTTGTTTTGGTTAAGTAATAGTTTCATTTTTTTACCTAAATCTTAAATCTAATTGAGTGAACTACCACGCCCTAAAGGGGCATGGCTTCCTGCTTCTCCGAAGGCAGTTGTCCTCGAAAGGATAGAGCTTCCATCTCTGCAGGCGTTGATTCGGCACGTCCCATGCCTATCTCTATAAGAGTACGATACTTGATTTCCAATGAAGAATTATAATCTCTAGGAATCTTGATGCCACAAGAAGGGCATTTATGAATCCTATCGCATAACTTTTTTGGCACATATTTTTTGCAATGATGGCAAGTATAAGTCGTGCCTTTAGTTTCGACGAAAACGCACATTTTACCAGCACTCTCAGCCTTGTAAAATACATAATGTCGTAATTTCCCCCATGAAGCGTCCAAAATTTCTTTAGCTAAATTATTATCTTTGACTAATCCTGAAATATCCATATCCTCAAAACCAATAATATCATATTTATCAACATAATAATGGCTGAGTTTATGAATAAAATCATCACGAATATTAGCAGCATATTCATGTTGCCTTGCAAGCAAAATCCTATATTTTGCTTTATTATTGCTGCCGTTTTTCTTACGCGAAAATATGCGCTGAATCTTTGCAAGTTTAATTGCTTGAAGTTGAAGATATTTAGGATTTAGTGTATTTCTATTGTCACTATCATAAACTACAGCCTTAATTCCCAAGTCAATCCCTACAACTTTATCTTCTGTCACTGAAGATAAATCTAACTTTTTAATGTTATTTGGCAATTCTTCAATCAAAGAAGCGTACCATTTACCAGAAGATTCGCGCTTAACAGATAATTGTTTGATGTTACCATAAATCTTTCTATGGCATCTAATCTTAAGGTCACCAATCTTTGACAATCGCAAAGTGTCGCATCGCTTACCTGCATAAATCAACCTAAATCCTGTTTGATTATAAGTGAAAGATTTGAACCAGTTCTTGCCTTTAAATCTCAATTGCCCGACTTTATGACCTTTCTTTTTGAGCTCAGCTAATGCTTTTAAG
>JAYEPB010000088.1:0-11403 GCA_034723595.1 Nanobdellota archaeon | reverse complement strand
CTGTGTTACAGGATGGAGCGACCCATCACGACGAGCAGGATAAGAATAAGGAAGAAGTTTTAACTTATGATGCTGGTGCTTATTAAATAGTAGACTTATTATATACAAAAAAAATTAGAAAAAAAGAAGCATTTAAATATGAGAAGTTATATTTTGAGATAAAGTAGTAAAACGAGAAAATTTCATAAAAAAGAGGTGTAATCTTGGTTAAAAAAGGAGGGGGGACTAAATCTAAAATAGTTAAAGGTATGCCTAAAATAGTTAAAAGTACTCATTCTCAAAAAACAATTATAAAAAAAGCTAAAGATAGTAAAAATGCTCCAGAACAAAAGTCCAAACAAATTGTAAAAGGAAAAAAAGTTGTAAAGGGAAAAGCTATAGCAAAAAAGGTTGCAGGAACAAAAAGCAAAGCAAAAGGAAGAGTAAAAGAAAGCAAAGTAAAAGAAGGCAAAGTAAAAGAAGGCAAAGTAAAAGAAGGCAAAGTAAAAGAAGGCAAAGTAAAAGAAGGCAAAGTAAAAGAAAATACGGAAAAAAATATAATTGAGACTTACTCTTTCTCGTCAGGAAAGATTCCTATAACAATTAATATTCGCCGTGTTAAAGAAGAATTTGTGCCTATATATGATGTATCTATTGCAGCTATAAGCAGGGATACTGAATTTGTGCTTGAAAAAATAAGAGAAGAGCTTATCGAACAGGTAAACCTGGGCATAGTGGATATTATTAATATCAAAGAAAAGAATCTCATAGAAGATAAATTTAAAGAAGCTATTGTTCTCCTGATAAAGAAATACTTCCCAGAAGTGGATGAGCAGACATCAGAGTTCCTTATAACATTTCTTGTCCAGAGAAGCCTGGGGCTGGGATCTATAGAAATATTGATGAGCGACCCAAATCTTGAAGAAATAGCAATAAATTCATCAAAAGACCCGGTATGGGTATATCATAGGAAGCATGGATGGATTAAGACAAATATTTCAATAAAAAATGAGGAGCAAACAAAGCATTATGCTTCAATGATAGGAAGGAAAGTAGGAAGACAGATAACAATACTTGAACCATTGCTTGATGCAAACATGATTAATGGAAACAGGGTTAACGCAACTCTTCACCCTATATCCATAGACGGAAATACAATCACACTAAGGAAGTTCGCTGCCAAGCCATGGACAATCACAGATTTCCTCACCACAAGCACAATGTCTGTTGATATTGCAGCGCTTATATGGCTGTGCATACAATATGAGATGAGTATACTTGTCGCAGGAGGAACTGCAAGCGGAAAAACAAGCATGCTTAATGTTGTCAGTAATTTTTGCCCGCCAAACCAGAGGATTCTTACAATTGAGGATACAAGAGAATTAAGGCTACCGCGATTCCTTCATGTCCTGCCAATGATTACAAGGCTGCCTAACCCTGAAGGGAAAGGAGAAGTATCTATGCTTGATCTTCTGGTCAACGCTCTCAGGCAGAGACCTGATAGGATATTTGTAGGAGAGATAAGGAGAAAGCGCGAAGCAGAAGTATTGTTTGAAGCTATCCATACAGGGCATGCAGTATATGCTACAGTACACGCCAATAGTGCTAAAGAAACAATCACAAGAATGATAAATCCGCCAATAGATGTCCCAAAAACAATGGTTCAGGCAATCTCTCTTGTAATTGTGCAGTACAGGAACAGGAGAACAGGAGCCAGGAAGACTTTTCAGGTCGCTGAAGTGCTGGAAGGCGCTGAAACAAATGTCATATACCAATATGATCCAAAGAAAGATTCTTTTTTCAAGCCCAACAAGCCAAAGCTCATATTTAAGGATCTTGAGATGCATACTGGGATGACACAAAAACAATTCAATATAATTCTTGCTGAAATGACTAAAGTATTGAACTATCTCATGAAGCACAATATAAATACTGTTGATGGAGTAGGAAAGATTATTGCGATGTATTACACATCCAAAAAGGATCTTCTGGATCTCATTAAAAAAAATAAGCTGCCTGAAAGTATAGGTGATTAATATTTTTGAACAATTCTTTATAAGTATTGCAAGGGCTTTTCCTAATCTTGAACTGAAGATACGGCGAGCAGGGATATATGATACACCACTGGCATTTATCAAAAAGACAATGGTCATGGCTCTTTATATGAGCATTGCTATTGAGATAATTATATTCATGCTTATTGCTAAAAAAGGATTGGCATGGATGTTAATCATTATATTCCCAATCCTGATAATAATACTATTTTCCTATTTTATGCATCTGCCTGATGTTAAGATAATAAAAAAAGAGAAAGAGATAAACAGAGAAATTGTATTTGCAGGGAGATTTATAATCATTGAGATTGGCAGTGGCGTATCGCTGTATAACACAATGATAAGCGTGGCAGATCATTACAAACATGTTGGTAAGTACTTCAAGCAGATTCTGCAAAAGGTGGACATGGGGACATCTCTGGAAGATGCGCTGAATGAAGAAGTAGAGCTGATTCCTTCTGAGAATCTTAAAAGAATTCTGTGGCAGATTATTAACTCCCTAAAAACTGGAGCTGACATGGCAAATTCTCTGCATGTTGTTCTGGAACAAATAAGCAAAGAGCAGTTTATAGAGATTCAAAAATATGGGAGAAAACTGAATCCTCTGGCAATGTTCTACATGATGATAGCAGTCATAGTTCCCTCGCTGGGAATTACTATGATGGTTATAATTGCATCATTCATTGACCTGGAGATTGGTCTGGTTATTCTGATGATTATCGTAGGATTTCTCTCATTTCTCCAGTTCATGTTCCTTTCGGTTATAAAAGCATCAAGGCCTGCGGTTGAGTTATGATGGGATTTAAACTTATTAAAAAAAAAAAGCTAGTATTGAAAGGCGAAGAGGCAATCAAAGATCTAGCTGAAGCTAAAAAAAAGGAAGAATATCTGAAAGTCAGGAAGAAGAAAGAAAAGGCAGAGAAAAAAAAAGAAAGAAAGATCAAGCACAGCCTCAAGTATTTCCTTACAAAAGCAGGCATTGAGATAGACTCTAAAAAAATTGCAATTAGGGTATTCAACATAACTATTGTCATAAACCTTATTCTATCAGCATATCTTGTATACTTTTTTTCAAGAAGCGTAGAATACACTCTTACTTATATTATTGTGATTATGATTGTCTTGTGGGTGCTGGCTTTTGCACTAATTCTCTTTGTGCTGTGGATTTTGCTGTATGTCATGCTTGATTTCAAGATGATGCAAAGGAGGCTTAGCCTTGAAGAAGTGCTTCCGGATTTCCTCCAGCTTACATCATCTAATATTAAATCAGGCATGCCTATTGATCAGGCGCTGTGGTATGCTGTTAGACCAAGATTTGGTATCCTTGCAAAAGAGATTGAGATTGTTGCAAAGGAAACTATGAGCGGCAAGGATCTTGACGAAGCATTGGTTAAATTCAGCAAAAAATACGATTCACCTACACTCAAGAGGGCAGTAAGCCTGATTAACGAAGGACTAAAAGCAGGAGGGGAAATAGCAGACCTGGTCATGAAGATTGCAACAGATATCAAAAATACTAAAATCGTAAAAAAAGAAATGGCTGCAAGTGTGATATCTTATGTCATATTTATTGGTTTTGCTACAGTAGGCGCTGCGCCGTTCCTTTTCGGACTTGCAGCCCAGCTTATATCAATTGTACAAGGTCTTTCCTCATCTATGGAAATGCCTCCGGGTATGGGAGGAGGTATGGGAATAAGCCTAAGTGGCGGCGGAATAGACTTAGGAGATTTCAAGATATTTGCCGCAGTTATGCTTGGTATGACATCATTATTTTCAGCATCTATAATATCAATAATCCAGAAAGGCAATATAAAAGAGGGAATCAAATATATACCTATATTTATCACAATTTCAATATCATTGTTTTTTATAGTCATGTGGGCCATGGAAAAGGTATTTGCAGGATTCTTTTAAAAAAGATTTTTAGTAATGTTTATATATCACAAGTCTTTAGCATAGAATATGGACAAGGCAGAGCAGACAGCGCTTTCTACAGGCAAAAAATTCGGAATAAATGAAGCTATGGTAATATACACATCAAAGATAGATGTAAGGGATTATGTTGCTCTTAAATGCAAGTTTGGATGCACAAGATATGGAAAAAGCTATAGCTGCCCCCCTAATACTCCTATACCAGAAGAGACCAGGAAAATCCTTTTAGAGTACAAGAAAGCTGTTCTTGTCTGTGGTGAAGTAAAAGGTGGATTTGAGGGACAGAAGAAAATAAGTGATGGCATACTTGCAATCGAAAGGGCGCTTTTTCTAAGCGGATATTACAAAAGCTTTGCAATGACTCCAGGGTCATGCACAATATGCAAAGATTGCAACTGCCATGATAATAAACCATGCAAATTCCCTGAAAAATGTAGGCCGACAATAGAAGGAGTGGGCATTGATATATTTTCTACACTAAAGAAGTTTAAGAAAAACCTTGATGTTATCAAGGACAGGACTAAGTTTATCTGTTATGGACTGATATTGTTGGAGTAAAAAATTTATTTTAAGACTTCTTTAATAATTTGATTGAAACAAAACATTCTTCATTAATTTTATCTAATTCTTGTGCCCATTTCTCTAAAAAAACATTTGATTCTTCCATAAAATTTGAAATGATTAGAACTTTAAAAATACTTCTTTTTTAAAAGGAGTATTCCAGATATGATTTCAATAAAGCGAGAATCCTAGAAAAATTCAATATAGAGAAAATACCTGGACATATCACAAACAGAGTCTTAGAATCTTATGATTTTCTCTTCTCAAATATTAAAAAGGGATTAGGAGCAGAATGGATTAAAAATAATAAAAAAAGAATGCAAGAAATACTAAACAAGACAGATATACAAGAAGCAGGAGACTATAAATAATATATCTAAAGAATGAAAATCTGACAAGCAAAACAATATAAAGCCAGACTAATTCTTTTTATTAACATGGAATGCAAACTAAATGAAATAGAGCAGAAGATTCCAAAGCAGGTATATGAATGCCTTGAAAGAAATGATATTAAAGAACTGAGACCTGCACAGTCAAAGGCAGTTAAAGCAGGGCTTCTGGAGGGAAAAAGCCTTCTTATCTGCACTCCTACTGCTTCAGGAAAGACCCTTATTGCAGAACTTGCAGCAACAAAATCAATATTAGAAGGGAGAGGAAAGGCTATATATATAACTCCTTTAAAAGCCCTTGCAAGCGAGAAATACAGGGAATTCAAGAAAAAATACAATGATATGTTTAATATTGCTCTTGCAATTGGTGATATGGATTCTCCTGATTATCATCTGGCTAATTATGACCTGATAATATGCACATCTGAAAAGCTTGACAGCCTGATAAGGCACCATTCTCCATGGATTAAGCAGGTAGCAGTGGTCATTGCTGATGAGATTCATCTGCTGAATGACCATGGCAGGGGACCAACGCTGGAGATACTCCTGACAATGCTAAGGCAGATGATAAAAAGCATACAGATCATTGGATTATCTGCAACAATAGGAAATGAGAAAGAGCTTGCAGAATGGCTTGATGCTAATCTTGTTGATGATAAGTGGAGACCTGTTAAGCTTCACAAAGGAATTTATTTTGATGAAAAATTGAAATTCTATTAAAAAGTACCCTATGGAAAATTTTTATAGTGCTTTAGAAATGAGTTGTGAGAGAAATTTAGGGTACTGGTTTGCATCCCTATAAGTGAACTACCACGCCCTAAATGGGCATGGCTTCCTGCTTCTCCGACGGCAGTTGTCCTCGAAAGGATAGAGCTTCCATCTCTGCAGGTGTTGATTCGGCACGTCCCATGCCTATCTCTATAAGAGTACGATACTTGATTTCCAATGAAGAATTATTTTCTGCGAAATATTTAAATACAAGCACTAATGATATTTCATATGAAGCTGAAAAAATGAACAGACCAAAAAAACCAAAAATAGGGCTTGCTCTTGGCAGCGGTGGAGCAAGAGGACTTTCGCATATAGGGGTATTAAGTGTATTGCTGGAGAATAATATCCCAATAGATTATATTGCTGGTGTCAGCGCAGGATCTATAGTCAGCGCATATTATGCTTTGAATCTTGAAATTAAAAGCATGGAAGACAAAGTTAAAAAATTAACAAAGAGGGACATGCTCAAGTTGATTGATCCTATTTCTCCAAAGAAGGCATTAATTGCAGGAAACAGGATTAAAGCTTTCATAAAAGATTTTGTGGCAGATAAATCATTCAGTGATACAAAAATACCACTGAGAATCATCGCCACAGACTTTTGCTCAGGAGAGGAAGTCATCATAAGGCAGGGAAATATCACAGACGCAGTAAGGGCAAGCATTAGCTTACCAGGGATATTCCCTCCTGTAAACTTAAACAGCAGGCTGCTTTTTGATGGAGGGATAGTGAATCCGACTCCTATTGACGTGGTAAAAAGCATGGGCGCAGATATAGTTATTGCTGTTGATCTTACTATGAAAAAGCCAATAAAAGTTGAAAATCCAACTATTGTTGAAACACTTATGCAAGCGTATGAGATTCTTAGGATGCAGTCCACAAGATTTAATATTGCTAAAGTGAACCAAAATATTATAATTATTCAACCAAATCTCATTGGCAGACTTGATTCATATAAATTTTACAATAATGATTTCATAGAGGAAGGAAAAAGTGTTGCCAGAAGGCAATTGCCAAGAATAAAAAGATTATTGCAGTAAAAAGATTATTGCAGAATAGGATATAAATAAAAAGTTTCCAAAGGAAACTTCTTAACCAACATAGCTCATCTTTTTCTTATCAGCCATATCCTGGGCTTCTTTGCTGTGCATCAATATGCCTTTAAGCTTTTGCTCAAATTCTTCTGCCTGCTTTACCAAAGGCTTGACATTGACTTTAAGGCCAAGATACTTATCAAGAACTTCAAGAGAACGCGCAGCTGCGCTGCTGTCAGGCAGCTCAGAGAATGTCTCTGCAAATATGCATGTCAAAGGCGCCTCAGCCTTAAGCAAGAGTGCACCAGTAACTCCGAGAATTATCCCTTCTTTCAATGGCTGTGTGCCTATTTGAACGAGCTTTTTCCTACTTGCTGCAATGCTTGAATAATTAAATACTCTTGAATCAGCTGCACTCTCCTTGCTTCCTACACCCTCTATGCTGATTATCTCCTTTGCCTTGAGGATTTTTGCAAGCTTATTAAGCTGCTCAGCAAGCTTCCATTCAAGTCCTGCAACAGCTGTTATAGCATGAAGGATAACCAGATTATATTTCTTATTATAGAATATGCCCAAAGGCTCAACTACATCTGAATCATGTATTGCAACCATTGCAGGACCTTCTTCATTGGATATCTTGCCTATCTTCTCGGTCTCAAGATGATTCAAAAGATATTCAGTAGCAATTGTCCCCACTAGCCCAAATCCTGGGAAACCTTCGATAATTCTGACATTCATAGGCTTTTTCTTAAGCTGTAATTCCATTATAGACACCTCAAATTCATAATTTATTGAATCTTAGAATAATATTTTAATTTAAATAGTATTTAATTATTGCGGTTTTGGATTTGATTTTTTGTGAGAGATTAAATATTCAATGGATCCTTTAATTATATTAAGATTAAGTTCACATTTGATAAAAGAAGATGAAAATTTTATTTTTACTGAATTACTTAGATATGCAGAACAAGAAAAATAAGAAAAAATTAAAACCCATTAAGAGGCACTTCTTCACCCTCGAGCTCAGACTCTGTACCATTGAGAGAAGAATCTTTCTTCAATACATCGACTTTGTCAAGAGCTTCCCATGTGAAGTCAGGATCATCCCTCCCAAAATGACCGTATGCTGCAGTCTTCTGGTATATTGGTCGGTTAAGCTTAAGATGACTGATTATTTCACCAGGCTTAAGAGGGAAATGTTTTCTGACAAGTTCTGATATCTCTTTTTCAGGAACATTATTTGTCCTATTTGTATGCACAAGCACAGAAACTGGCTCTGCAATACCAATAGCATAAGCAAGCTGCACTTCGCATTTGTCTGCCAATCCTGCAGCTACGATATTCTTGGCTATGTACCTTGCAGCATATGCGCCGCTCCTGTCAACCTTTGAGGGATCTTTGCCAGAGAATGCGCCGCCTCCATGCGCTCCATGACCTCCGTATGTATCAACGATGATTTTTCTTCCAGTCAGACCAGAATCTGCAACAGGACCTCCTAACACAAACCTGCCTGTAGGATTGACAAAAAATTTTGTATCTTCATTCACCCATTTGCCGCATACAGGCTTGATTAATTTTTCTATGATGTCCTGCCTTATCTGCTCAAGCGTAACATCTTCACTGTGATGCGCTGATACTACAACTGCTGTTGCATGCAGAGGCTTGCCATCTTCATATTCTATTGTCACCTGGCTCTTGCCATCAGGTCTTAAATAATCCAATGCTCCAGTCTTTCTCAGTTCTGTGAGCTTTTTTGTAAGCTTATGCGCAAGAATTATAGGAAGGGGCATATATTCAGGTGTTTCATTAGTTGCATAGCCAAACATCATTCCCTGGTCGCCAGCACCCTGCTCGCGGTCTTCTGTTTCTGTAACTCCCTGCGAAATATCAGGAGATTGTTCTGATATTGACACAAGCACTCCGCATGTGTGTGAATCAAATCCAGTCTCTGGAGTGCAATATCCAATCTTGACAAGAGTATCTCTTACTACTGTCTGCATATCAATATAGCCCTTTGTTGTCATTTCACCTACTACCATAGCAAAGCCTGTCTTTACAACTGATTCTATAGCTACACGAGATTCTGGATCCTGAGCTAATGCAGCATCAAGAATACCGTCGCTTATCATGTCGCATACTTTATCAGGATGCCCTTCTGTAACAGACTCGCTTGTGAAAAGATATTTTCTTTTGTCCATTTGTTTTTCACCTTAATTATTTTATTCTTTACTCATAGAGCTAGGCATATATAAATACTCTTGATAAAAATATTCTCATTGGAATATTTTAACCTCAATGTTTTTAAAGGCTGGCTATTCTCTAAGTGATAATGGTAGAGATAACACCTGAGATTCAGGCTCAACTTGATGAACAGAAGAAGCAATGCCCTTTCTGCAAGATCTTATCAGGCGAGATACCTGCTCAGAAGATATATGATGATGACCTGATGGCAGGTATCCTTGACATCAACCCATGGAAAAAAGGACATATGCTATTGCTTCCAAAAGAGCATTATCCAATCATGCCTTTTCTTCCTCCGCAGACTTTCAAGCATATGTTCGGAATGATGCCAAAGCTTATTGCTGCTGTCAAGAAAGCTATGCTTTGCACAGGTGCAAATGTATTCATAGCTAATGGAGGGGTTGCAGGTCAGCAGGGGCCTCACTTCCTTGTGCATATTGTGCCAAGAGAAGAAGGTGATAAGATATACAACTTTGAGTTCAATGATAAAAAGCCATTGGATGAAGAGAAAGCAAAACAAGTGAATGATATGCTTGCTAAAAATCTCCCATTAATGATGCAGAATCATTTCAGCAGAAATCCTGCTAAATGGCATAATGGCAATATAAAAAGCGCTGAATTTCTTTCAGATATCAAAAATAATCAAATGGATATATATGAAGATGAAAAAACGCTATGCGTTGTGCCTGACAAGCCGCAGTGCATAGGGCATCTTGTGATATATTCTAATGAAGAAGAGAAATTGTTTGATCATTTTGATAAGGAATCAGCTTCGCACATGTTCTTCCTAGCTTCGTTCTGCGCAACAGCTGTATTTGAGGGTCTTGGGGCGCATGGCTCTAACATAATATTGAAAACTGGTGTCAG
This sequence comes from Nanobdellota archaeon, assembly GCA_034723595.1. Taxonomy (GTDB): domain Archaea; phylum Nanobdellota; class Nanobdellia; order Woesearchaeales; family JAGLGH01; genus JAGLGH01. The sequence goes on along the minus strand of JAYEPB010000088.1, from coordinate 1,575 downwards.
TGAAGACAATCCTGAGGGAAAGCTTTGCATACATGTCCTGCCAAGATATAGTGAAGATGGGATTGACATATTGCCTCCACCTATGGCAGAAAAGCCTAATGCAGAGGAAGTAGGAGCAAAAATAAAAGATGAGATGTTTATGGTCGAACACGAACTCAAGGAAGAAGGCAAGCCTAAAGAGCAAGAGGTAATTGACCTGGATGCAAATAAGAAAGTGATATATTCTGATAAGAATGAAGATAATCAAAAAGAGAAGCAGAAATTTGACAAGCCAGAAGATGAGATAAATCATGCTATTAATAAGATTAAGGGTTGATAATTATGGTAGATACAAATTCAATTGGGTGGCAAAAGTTTAGAGATAATGCTAATATTAAGAACCTAACAAAATAGAGTGTTCAAATTGATTTAATTAAATTAGAGCAAAATTCTCAATTTGATGAACATGTCCATGATAATGTTGAATGGATATATGTTTTAAAGGGTTCTTTTAGTGACGAAAATGGAACATATTCTCAAGGTCATTTTGTTACTGCTGAAAAAGGTTCTAAACATACCACGAAAAGTGGAGAAGAAGGTTGTGAAGTGCTAGTTGTAAAGCTTATTTAAAGAGTTATTTTCTGGGGCGTACTCTGATATATTTTATACCACCAGTCTGTGACTGGTGTAATCAAGTGGTATTAAATATGCTCAATAGGGAGTGACCCGAGGCGAAGTCGAGCATGCCACCAGTGTTTCACTGGTGGTGGTCACGGACTTTTGACATTTGGAAAACCATCTTGTAATTGATCTATTAGATTATATGCTTTTCTAAGTGAAGGATGTTTATCCTCAAGAAGAGAGAGATATGTATCTTCTTTCATATCCCTATTGCCTATTTGAGTTGCTAATTCTGATAAAGAAATTGAAGTATCATCAATTTGTTTTCTAATAAATCTGTTGTTATCTGATAAAGGTATATTGGATTTATATTTATCCAAGATAAAATCCAAAGTTCTTAATGTTTTCATTACTGGATTTGCTTTACACTCAGGCATTCCAGGATAATCTGTAAAATTGCTAACTGGCCAAACTGTTTTCTTTTTAGAATAACCAAAATACCCATTTTTTTGATAAATTCTTAATTCAGCATCAGATAAAGATCCCATCCTAGCAATTCTTTGTTCAATATTTTTTCTAAAATAAACATCCTTATCAACATTTACAGGTACAAGTGTCATAGAATATGGTAGCAATCTTGGATTTAAATAATTTTCCATTTTAAAGTAGTTATTAAGTTCTTGGAGATGATTGGGTTTAATATAGGATTAAAGGAAGTTTGTAAAACATAGGAGCGAATAGCGATTATTTAGAACAAGAATCAAGGAGTTCTTGCGTTCTATTCAAAAATGATATTAACCCCTCTAGAAGAGTAATGGGGGGACAGATTTATAAACTATTGTATTTTATGTAAGCGTTTAGCTTTGTGCCACTAATTTCTTAATATATATACTCCAGTACCGAAATCTTTATTTAGTAGTTGTAGTTACATTGTAACTACAATGAAAAAAACAATTAAATTGCAGATGGAAGGAT
>JAYEPB010000087.1:0-11452 GCA_034723595.1 Nanobdellota archaeon | reverse complement strand
TTTACTCCTCCTTTCTGCTGGTCTTTGCCTTTTTGGGGTGTCCTTTTTTGAGGTATTTCGTTAGCCATAAGGATTCACCTACTTAGATATCTCTTTGATTATGCTCTGAGCTTCTCCAGCTTCAATGATAACCACACTGACAGTCGGAACATCTATTCCTGCAGCTGCTCCAAGCTCTTCTTTTGTTGTCACAGTTATGCATGGAACTTCTTTTTCTTTTGCAAGCAAAGGTATGTGCATGACAATCTCAGGGGGATTTGCATCTCCTGCTACAGCCACCAGCTTTGCTGTGCCTCTTTCAAGGGCTTTTGTAACTTCGTTTGTTCCTTTCTTTATCTTGCCTGTTGCTTTAGCTACTTCTATAGCTTCATATGCTTTTTCAATTGTTTCTTTTGAAACTTCTTCTGCCATTTTATTATTCCTCCATGTTTAATCTGTAAGGTTAGATAGAATCTGTGCCTCACTCACCCATATAAATATGGGGTCATCAATCATTGGTATAAATAGTGAGTGTTGGATGGTTTATAAATGTTGGGGTTTTGATTTTGGGATTCTGGTGAAATCCTCTCTTAGAGTTTGTTTTGGCAGTTAAAAATTTATCAATTCTGAATTGATAAAAATAGGTGTTTTTAGCAATCCTGAATAGAAACATTTATAAATAAACACTGATTTTTATATCTTATGGAACTTCAAATGATACGTTTAAATCCTTGGTGGGATAAAAAATATAGGCTTGACGCCATCTCACGCCCAGACTATTTGAAAAGAATGAAAGAGGCCAATAGATTAATTACATTCTTAGTAGGCTTAAGAAGAATTGGAAAAACTACTATAATGAAATTATTTATTCAGCAGCTTCAAGAGAATATTAACCCTAAACATATTCTTTATATTCCTATTGATCATCCTGTATTTATAGATAAGACTATCCCTGAGATTGTTGAAAAATTCCGGGAGATTAATGGAATTTCCTTTGATGAAAAAATCTATTTATTCTTTGATGAGATTCAATCAAAAGAGGATTTTGCAAGGGAACTAAAACCTCTATATGATAATGAGAATGTTGTAATCTTTTGCTCAGGCTCTCAATCTTTGCTTATGCATGATAGAAAAGCAGCTCTTACTGGGCGCACAAAAACAATAGAAGTAGTTCCATTAACTTTTGAAGAATATCTGCAATTCAGGGAAATAAAAATCAAAAAAAGCGATACTCATCTTTATAAAAAATATTTTGAGGAATATCTGGAATTTGGAGGAATCCCAAAATATGTCTTAGATAGGGATCCAGTATATATGATTGATTTAGTGGATTCAATAATTACAAAGGATATAGTAGCATATCATGATCTGAAAAATGCTCAAATTATCAGGGAATTGTTCTTGCTGCTTTGTGAAAGAGCAGGAAAAAGATTAAGTATCAACAAGATTGCAAGAATTTTATCCACAAATGTTGAATCAATAAGGCAATATATTTCTTATCTCACAGACACATACCTGATTTACTTGATTTACCGCAAGACTAAAACACTCAATGAAAGAATCAAATCTAATAAAAAGGTATACATTTCAGATGTAGGAATCAGAAATGTAATGGTAGGTTTCAAGGACAAAGGCTCTATTTTTGAGAATTTAGTATTTTTAAACATAAAAGATAAAACTCCATTCTATTATTATGAAGACGACAAGGAAGTGGACTTTGTCTTCGGCAAGCAAGGCATTGAATGTAAATATAAGGAAAAGATTCCAGAAGAAGAAACAAAATATCTACAGAAAGTGCCTTTTGATGTTGATATTGTTAAAGATTATCGGTTTTTCTTATGATTTGGAATAGTTAGAAAATAACTTGAAAAAGAATAAGATCTGCGATATATTTCTTCTTTATTTTAGCTGAAGAATAATCAATCTCTGTAATCAATCCAGGATATTTTACACCATACTTTTTTATGAAGAATTTATTGCCTATATTTTCTTTTATCTTGCTATAAAAGTAACATTTCAAGTCAGATTCAGAAGTAATGATGGAATTAAATTTGTTTGTTGGTATGAAATAATTAGCCAAAAATACTTCTTTCTTCCGAGAATCCCCCACTCCATTCGGAACTAATCCCCTTACCACTTGCCAACCTGCCGTGTAAAATATATATAGTTCGCAAAAATAATAATTAAAAAGAACATATTAATCAAAGTATAAAAAATATATTCGAAAGTAAAGAATTAGAAAAAATCTCAACAGTTAGGAAATTCCGAACAGTTCAAAAATCTTTCAGGAAATCTTTCAATATTTCTTTTCACAGCTCTGTTAAATTGTTTTGTTTCAACCCCATAAAGCTCAGCTAAATCTCTATCAAGCATTACCCTAAGTCCTCAAATTGTAAAAATCTTAAAGACTTCTATTTTCCGAAACCTTCGGAAATCCTCGACGATAAACTTATAAACTGATCTCAATTACATTTAAAAAAGCAAACATTTATATACTACATGGTATCTATAGATACCATGAACCCCCAAATAAATGTAAGGTTTCCTGAAAAGATACTTAATTCAGCAACAGTTTATGCTGAGGAGCATGGATTTGGGACTGTCCAGGAATTCATAAAAGAAACAGTAAGGGAAAAACTGTTCGATGAACCAGAGATATCCAAAGAAGAATTAATCTTTGTAAGAAAACTTGTTGAAGTAAGTAAAAAGAAAAATCTTTATGGAACAGAAGAGGAATTATTTAAGAAATTAAGGCGATAGAAAAGATGGATTATACATTAAAACCTTCTTACTTGTTTTTAGAGCAATTGGATCATATCGATGATGAAGCTGCAAAACTTATTCATCAAAAGTTAAAATTAGTTAAATTGAATCCTTATCGCTACAAAAGGATTCATGGATATAGATTATTCCTATTTAGAATAAGATTTAAAGACAGCAATAAAGAAAAACGCATTATTTATCTTGTAGATAATCTAAACTTGAAATCACAATTTGTGATGTCAAGTTTTTATATTCTATTTCAGTTAATTGAAACATGAATTCTTGAGGGAATCTCTCAATATTTCTTTTTACGGCTTGGTTTAAAATTCTAGTTTCAACTTCGTAAAGTCTAGCCAAATCACTATCAAATATTACCTGAACTCCTCTGATTGTATAAATCTTCTTTTTTATCTGACTCTCATTTGAAACAATCAATTCATTCATATTCTACAGCTATTTTCATATGCTTATAAATAATATCCATTTTATTATCTTCATGCTGAATATGTAGAGAAAACCAATCGAACATTTTTTATATAAGTTCTTTCCAAATAGCATATTATGAAAAGAATTATATTAATCGCTATCATTGCATCCCTGTTTCTAATCTCTGGATGTGCAGAGGAACAAATAGGGAAAAGCGACCAAATATCAATAGTCACGACACTTTATCCTCTATATGAATTCTCAAAAGCTGCTGGCGGAGAAAAGGCTGATGTGCTTCTTCTGCTTCCGCCAGGAACTGAACCTCATGCTTATGATCCAAAGCCGAGTGATATAAGGAGGATTGCGAATGCTGATATATTTGTATATACTGGAGATGCTATGGAGCCATGGGCAAAAGACATTCTTACAGGTATTGATAATCCTGGGCTTATTGTGATAGATTCAAGCCATGGGCTGGAGATGAGAAAACATGAGGAGGATCATGGGCATGGAAAGCATGATCCTCATATCTGGCTTGATTTTGAGAATGACAAGCATATCATTACATCAATAGCAGATGTGCTTGCATTAAAGGATTCTGAAAATAAAGCATACTATAACCAGAATGCAGATGATTATGTCGCAAAGCTTGATGAGTTAGATTATAAGTTCAGCAGTGGACTTGCAGATTGTGAGCATAATGAATTCATAACTGGAGGTCATTCTGCATTTTCTTATCTTGCGCAGAGATATGGACTTGAACAGATCTCTGTGTTTGGGCTATCTCCTGATGCTGAGCCTACTCCTAAAAGGATAGTGGAGATGACAGAGCTTGCAAAAGAAAAAGGCTTTAACTACATCTTCTTTGAAGAGCTTGTTAATCCAAAGACTGCTCAGGTCATTGCAGATGAAGTTGGAGCAGAGACTCTTATGATTAATCCTGCAGCAAGCCTTACAAAAGAGCAGATGGAAAAAGGCTATACATTTATCTCTGTTATGGAGAATAATCTTGAAAATTTGAGGGTAGGGTTGGGTTGCAAAGTCAAATAATCATTAACCCCAAAATTTATAAACATACAGATTCAATATATAGAACATGGCAAGAGGAGATATTCTTAGCATAAAAAATCTTACTTTTAATTATGGGGCTGAAAAAATACTTGACAATGTCTCATTCTCTATTCAGAGAAGAGATTTCCTTGGAATAATCGGGCCAAATGGCAGTGGCAAGACAACACTTCTCAAGTTGATATTAGGGTTGCTTCCAGTGCAAAAAGGTTCAATTAAGCTGTTGGGTCAGGATATAAAGGAATTTAATCAATGGAGCAAAATAGGTTATGTGCAGCAAAAGGCTGCAAACTTTGATCCTTATTTCCCTGCGAGTGTCAGAGAAGTTGTATCAATGGGTCTGATTGCAGGAAAAAGATTCCCAAAACTCATGACTAAGCAGGATGATGCAATAATTGACAAATGCCTTAAGATAGTGAACATGCAAAAGTATGAGAACAGAAAGATTGGGGAACTTTCAGGAGGTCAGCAGCAGAGAGTATTTATCGCAAGGGCTCTTACTGCAAACCCTGATATGCTGATACTTGACGAACCTACAACAGGTGTGGATCAGGAAACTCAGTCTAAATTTTATGATCTTATTGAGGATCTCAATAAAAAAGAGAATATAACTGTAATCCTTATATCTCATGATATAGGAACAATAACCCATTATGTGACAAAAGTGGCATGCTTGAATCAAAAGCTTGTATTTCATGGTACTCATGATGAGTTTTGCAGTTCAAAGATTGCGCAGCAATTCCTTACTAAAGAAAAACACCTGATTTGCCATAGGCCCTAAAAAATGATAATTGAAGCACTTCAATACGGATTCATGCAGAAAGCGCTTATAACAGGTCTTGTCATATCAATAGCCTGCTCGCTTTTGGGCATATTCCTTGTTCTGCAAAGATATGCGCTTATTGGAGATGGACTTGCTCATATATCTTTTGGAGGGATTGCTGTAGGTATGCTGGTTAATATAATGCCTTTTCTTACTGCTATGGGATTTGCTATTCTTGCGGCATTTGGTATACTTAAGCTTAGGGAAAAAGCAAAAATCCATGGAGATACATCAATAGGTATAATAAGCCATGCAAGTATGGGGCTGGGGGTATTTATTGCAAGCATAGCGCATGGGTTTAATGTTAATCTGCTGAGCTATCTCTTTGGCAATATACTTGCGATAAGCACGCCAGAAGTCATTCTTTCAGTTGTTCTTGCGCTGATAGTGATAGTTGTTATAATACTTAATTACCGAAATCTGTTTTATCTTACATTTGATGAGGAATCTGCCAGAGCTGCTGGCATAAAGGCTGATTTTCTCAGCACGCTTCTTATTGTCCTGACTGCAATTACAGTTGTAGCATCAATGCGTGTCATTGGTCTGCTTCTTGTATCAGCTCTTATAATAATGCCTGCAGCAGCTGCTCTGCAGATAGCGAATAATTTCAGAAATGCTCTTGTGATGTCTGCTATATTTGGCGTAGTGTCTGTGATAGCAGGATTAAGTATAGCATATATATTTGACTTTGCTGTTTCAGGGACAATTGTTCTCATGAACTTCATGATATTTCTTCTTATGTTCAGCATAAGGTCAATCAGGAAGCAGATGGTATTAAAGAAAGTAAGAAGTCAGGTATAATGTTAAAGAAAATTCTTGATTAGTTCACACATCTTTTGCTTTATCTCTTCTTTTGAATCATATATGTTTAGTCTTGAGATTGAAGGCATTGCGCTGCCATACATGCTGCATCCTTGTCTATATAAATCCTCAAGCCAGCTTGTCCTGTAGCGCTCATTTAATAATATTTGATAATTTATTTTAGTTTCATAATCATCAACATATCTGCCATTTCCTCTTTCCTTTTTTATGGCAATGTATTGTTCTCTTGTCCAGCCATCTTTTGCGCATATAATAAATAAATGTGTAGGTGGATTGCCAAAGGCAATTTTATTGCCAGGCAGATTGAGATAGTCCTTCATGGGAATGCCATCTGGGATTCTATCTTTATCATATATCTGATAACATGCTGATTCTTCGCTCCTGCTTCTGATGATTATCTTATTTTTTTCTCTCAGCACTCTTCTGAATCTCAGGAATTCGTCAATTCTGTATACCTGATGACAGTATGCTGCTGCAATAGGGTCAAAACTGCTGAGATACTGAGTTCTTTGCTGTTCAAGTGCCCTGTTGACCTGACCAGCGCCTCTCTTGGTCGGTTCTTCCATAATCCAGACATCAGCAGAATCAGGATTGATGTAAGTGCTGACTTTATTTTTTATGCAGGATGCTACTTTCAAATCTTCATTAGTGTTTCCGCCAATCATCAATTGGTTGGCCTGGAAGACAAACTCTTTTTTGTCATCTTCAGAAACTTGCTTGTCACTAAGAAATTGCTGAAGGCTGATGTATTGTGAGTTGAATGTTTTGAATATTTCAGTATGAAATAATGCATCTATCTCTGTGCCTCTTATATCCTTTACTATTTTTCCTGATTGCTGGAAGAAATCTATCAGGTCATTGACCTGGGTGCCTGTTCCGCTCATGTCAGGTCCGCTTACAACAATATCAAAGAATTGGTTTTTCATCTGTTAATTTTAAAAATTCCTAAATTTATAAATGTTATGCTTTTATAATCTAAAAAAAGAATTAGATAAAATATACTCAGAAATGTCAATATTCTAACTTTAATGTTGACATTTCTGGTCGAACTCTTCCCAAAAGAGACCAACATTTATGTTGGGGAGGAGTTCATTTCTAAGAAAAATCTTTATTTTTCATATTCGTTAACTATAATCCCCAGAGTTTTAGCGTGAAGATCATGAAGCAGCTTTTTTGTTTCCTTAAGTTGCTCTTTTTTTGTTTTGCTGTGATTAAGCACGAGGATCACATTGTTGACTGCACTTAAAATAGGTGCAAAATCTGAAAATTCCATTGCGGTTGTGTCGAAAAAGACATAGTCATAATCAAGTGTATCCAATTCCCTGACAAGATCCTTTATCTGCTTTGAACTAAAAGTTTGTTTTTTATTTATAGGATTACTTCCTGTAGTAATAATATCAAGATTGGAAATTTGTGTCTTATGCACAACATTGCTAATGTCTTTATTAAAATATAAAATATCTGTTAGACCAGCATAAGGTTTAGTGGATTTTTCTTTTGGTAAAAAGATTGTCTTAAGCATTGGTGTTCTCAGATTAGAATCAATCAAAAGGACATTTTTGCCGCAATGCGCCTGAGATATTGCAAGGTTTATACAGATTGTTGTTTTGCCGTCTTTTGTCTCTGGGCTTGTTACTGCAATAAATCTGATTGCTTTGCGTTTTAAAATATATGATAAATTTGTTCTTAATTTTCTGATTTGTTCTGCAGATGAGCTATGTGGAGAAAGTTCCTGGGTACAATATTTTTTTAGTTTTTTTCCTTTTTGTTTAATTTTACTGACTGTTCCCAATACATTTATGCCTGTTTGTTTTTCTATGAACTCTATTGAATTAAATCCTCCTTTAAGCGGATTAATAAGGATTGCAATAGCAATCGCTGCAAATAATCCTATCACCACAGCAAGCATGTAATTAAGCGGCTTGTTTGGCTTTATAGGGTAGATTGGCAGAACTGCAGTATCAATGATTGATATGTCTCCAGTATCCTCAAAAACAGCCATTTTTATTTCTTCTGATGTAAGAAGTATTTGACTATAAAGCTTGGATTTTACTTCAATGTCTCTTTCAATGTTCATTTTGTCCAGTTTTTCATCTTTGCCCAGGGTTTTATTTTCCGCAAGCGAAGCCTTGATCTCATAATTAAGAAGCTCTTTATTCAGATCTCTCAATTCCTCCAGCAATATGAATAACTGTGCTTCAAGAAATGCTTTTTTCTCAAGGACAATCTTCTGTTTTCCTTCAACATTATATTCTATGAATTTATCGGCAATTGCGTTTGCGACTACTGAAGCAATGATTCTTTCATTTGACTCGACTGTTATCCTGATTATATTGCTATTTCTTAACCCATCAATTTTCAGATTATAAACTTCAGGAATAATACCTGTTTCTTTAGTAACCTTGTTTATGATAACATTGCTTTGCAGTATTGCCTTATATGTCTCAATATCTATCTGCTGTTTTATATTGCCAAATGGGTTTACTATCTGGTTACCTCCAAATATGCCAATTGTAGTGCTAGCTTCATAAACAGGAGGCTGATAATTAGTATAAGTAACAATACTGCCGCAAACAATAATAAAAATAACTATTATCAGAAATAAATGTCTTTTGATAATTAAAAAATATCCTTTCAAGTCGATTTCGTCTTCCATTTTATTCTTATTCTTTTATATTAAGTTGATTAGAAATCATAAGGTATATTTAAAAGTTTTGTTATTAAAATAAAAAAATTTTCAGCCAGTCTTTAACTGGCGAAAAAGTTTCTTAAGAAATTATTTTTTCTTATTTCTTAAGTAAGCAATTCCTCCTCCTGTAAAGAGCATAAGAAATGCTACTGCAGCAGTTGTATATTCAGGAACACCTAGTATATGAGGGAGACCTATATTCCATCCTGTGTTTCCTAAAGCATTTATTTCTACCCATTCACTGCATTCAAAACCATATAGGCCAACAACACATGACTGGACTTCATCACCTTCTGTGCATACATCATCTGGAACAATCTTGATATAATAGCCATTGTCATCAACAACTGTATCATTTGTTGAGATTATCGTGCTTGCTGTAGAATTGTTGCATGTGATCTGAACCATCTCACCTACTGGTATGAGAGATGTATTGCCCTGGTAGGGTATGTATATCCCACTGATTATAGTGGAATCATAATCAGATACTGCTGCACAGGTTACTTCTGTTGCTGTAACTGAAATACTGGTTATTGCTAATATCAGCAATATCATAATAAAACTTTTTTTCATTTTCAATCACCTTTGAATTTGGATTTTTTATATATGATTATTAAAAATAGAACATATATTTAAAAGTTTTGTTATCCGGAAGGGGTGACGATTTTAACGAGAAAAAATCATAAACAATTAAAAATAAAGAAATTTATCCCTATTCTTTGAATAGAGATAAAGTTTTTTGAAAAATTATCTTTTCTTATTTCTCAGGTAAGCAATTCCTCCTCCTGTGAAGAGCATAAGGAATGCCATTGCAGCAGTTGTATATTCTGGAACACCAATTATATGTGCAATGCCTGAAGCCCACCCTGTGTTTCCGATAGCTTCTACTGTTTCCCATGCGCTGCATTCTGAGCCAACACATGACTGAACTTGATCTCCTACTGTGCATTCACTGCTTGGAACAATCTTGCTATAATAGCCCATGCTATCGATAACTGTCTCATTTGTTGAGATTACTGTGCTTGCTGTAGTGTTGTTGCATGTAATCTGAACATTCTCTCCTACAGGTATGAGAGATGTATTGCCCTGATATGGTATGTATATCCCACTGATTATAGTGGAATCGTAATCAGACACTGCCACTCCGGTCACTCCATTTGTTCCATTTGCTGTAACTGAAATACTTGCTATTGCTAATATCAGCAATATCAAAATAAAGCTTTTTTTCATTTTTCACCACCTTTCAAGTTGATTTTATTTTCCATATTTTACCTATTTTTATCAGTATTATATTCTAAGAATTATAACCTCTATTTAAAAGTTTTGTTTATATTAAAAGCGTGATAGCTTTCTTGTGTTTATAAAATATTTCAGAACTTATAAACAATTAAAAAAAACAAAGAAATTTATCTTTTCTTATTTCTTAAATAAACAATTCCTCCTCCTGTGAAGAGCATAAGAAATGCTATTGCAGCAGTTGTATATTCTGGAACACCGATGATTTCAAGATATCCCTGGCCATGTCCTGACATCCCATGAACTTGTTTAACTTCCACCCATTCACTGCATTCATAACCAACACATGATTGAATTGTATCTCCAAATGTGCATTTGTCGCTTGTGGTTTGTGTCTGATAAGCTCCATTATTCTTGACAACGGTTTTACTTGTTGAGATAGTATTGTATTCATTGCTATGGTTGCAGATTATAGAAACTTGCGCGCCCACAGGTATAAGTGATTTATTACCCTGGTATGGGACATATACTCCGTCGACAAATGTTTGATTTGCATTCCCTACTGCGTTTGTTATTGGCTTTGCTGAAACAGATATTGCAGCCAGAACCAATACTATGCATAATATTATTGAACTTTTTTTCATTTTCATTTCAATCACCTTTGAAGCTGAGTTACAGGTTTTTGTTATTCTAAAATTACTATCTTTCTTTTTTAAAAACATAACATCTATTTAAACTTTTTGTTATCTTAAAGGCGTAACGATTTTAATGGGGAAATATAAGAATTATGATTTAAAATAAAAAAATTAAAGTTTTTTAAGAAATTATTTTTTCTTATTTCTCAGGTAAGCAATTCCTCCTCCTGTGAAGAGCATAAGGAATGCTATTGCAGCAGTTGTATATTCAGGAACACCAATGATTGTAATATATCCCTGACCATGTCCTGACATCCCGTGAGCTGGGTCAACTTGTTCAACTACTGTTTGATTGCTGCATTCCAACCTCTCTGGCATAATACAGGCCCATATAGGATCACCTACTGCGCATTTGTCGCTAGTGGTTTGTGTATTAAAATTTCCATTGTGCTTGATAATTGTCTTATCTGTTGAGATAGTATAGTTTTCAGAACCATGTTGACAGGTTATGTCTACTGACTCACCCACAGGTATGAGTGATTCATTGCCCATGTATGGAATATATACTCAGTCGATAAATGTTTGATTTGCATTCCCTACTGCGCTTGTTATTGGCTTTGCTGAAACAAATGTTACAGCCAGAACTAATATTATGCTTAAAATTATTGATATTTTTTTCATTGTCATTCATTCACCTTTTAAGTTGGTTCACTGATTTATCATCCTAGAATAGCAACAACTATTTAAATGTTTGTTATCTTAAAGGCGTAACGATTTTAATATATTTTATACCACCAGTCTGTGACTGGTGTAATCAAGTGGTATTAAATATGCTCAATAGGGAGTGACCCGAGGCGAAGCCGAGCATGCCACCAATGTTTCACTGGTGGTGGTCACGGACTTTTGACAAGAGATTATCAGAATAATGATTTTAAATAAAAAAATTAAAGTTTTTTAAGAAATTATCTTTTCTTATTTCTCAGGTAAGCAATTCCTCCTCCTGTGAAGAGC
>JAYEPB010000086.1:0-11522 GCA_034723595.1 Nanobdellota archaeon | reverse complement strand
TTGTTTTCAGGACAAATGTAAACATCTTTTTCTTTAACATATTTAAAATTACTTTTATCATAAGGATTATTTAATTTTTCTTTTTGACATGCAATATATGCATCGATATTTAAGTAATTTAGAAAAATAATATAGAGCTTACTCTCAAAGATTTGTTCTATTTTCTTCTGCAATCTTTTGAGTCATTCGGGCTTTATAATGCAACCCTGATCCAGCAACTCTTCCTCCAGTAAATTCCTTGCCTAATTCCCTCCAATAAGATGGAAGTTTACTTCTTTGATTGTAAGGCAATGCGCGTTCACCAAATCTTTTTAAATCTTCATACCTGCTCCCCAAAAGTTCTCCTTTTGGACATACTCTTCCTGCAGGATTAAGATTAATCACTTTTTTATAAGCATCAAACACATTGTTATGGGTTAAACCTTCTGGGGCATATGTAGCAAGTTCAAAATTAACAACCTCTGGATGTGCTCTAACAATATCTGTTACTATTCTTCTGCTTCTTATTGCTTTGTCTCCAAATGATGTTCCTGCTAGAGGCATATAATTAAAAGCTGTAATTGCAGTACCAACATTTTTCCCAACAAATAATTCTAAGAATCTTTGAGCATTTTTTGGAAGTGTTTCATATAATCCTTTATGCGTGTGTCCTGGCACTCCAACAATAACTCCCATAGTAACGTATCTTGCTCTCTTTTCTGCTTTTCTATCAAAGAAATCTGCAATTAGTCCTATTAATTTAAGTTGCTCACTTATTGGTTCTAACTTGCGATATGATACATTCTGAGTTAAATCTTCTAATGGCGCATAAAGCATAGTACAATTTCTCAGAACAGATTCCTGCACTTCATCCCAATTTCTATGTAACAGCCCAAGTTCAAGCCCATTGCCATATTCTATATTGAAGCCATAGGAATTTATTAGATTCATAACCTTGTTTACTTTATCTGGACCTATACTTAGTAAATTATCATCCATTATCGCTAAGGTTTTAACTCCTAAAGATTGATATAAATTTAACTCCTCTACTATTGAATCAATACCTCTGGATACTAGATATCTTTCTCTCCAACCAGTTGTACAATATCCGCATTTATGTGGACAACCGATTGCAGTAGTCATATGAGCAAACCTTCCATTGCCCCCTTCAATTGGGCCTTCTCCAGAATCTGTGAATTTGCCCAATACATCAGGATCTGGAAATATTGGCAGTGGCACAGATAATCCTGAATCATTTGTAATCTTAGTCAAGGGGATTGATCCATATTGCCTCTTTTTCCCATCAACATTAAATATTGTAATTCCATGCAAATTTGCAGAGTTACCTGCCTTAGCTTTTACGTATTCAGGTAAAGAGCTAAATACATGTCCATTAAAAATCACAAGATTTCTTTTATCTCCTGCTTCTGCATAAAGTTCAGTTATTGATTCTGGAAAAACATCCCTTCCCCCTACCCAAATTTCTTTATCTGGAAAAATGTTTCTAACTTTTTGAATATTTCTCAGTACAACATTCCTTACCATGGTAAAATTATTTGTAAAACCTACAACATCTGCTTTTTCAATTAAATCCATTTGGCTATCTATTGAAACACCGCTGCACATTTTTCTTAATGGGTCCTCAATATAATCAAGCTTTACATTTCCATAATGTTCATGAATAATTTCTCCATTTCGAGAGTCCCTTAAATCCAACTGAGTAACTTTTAATTCTAATCCTATTTTTTCACCTGCATCTTGAAGAATACCATGGATCAAAGGGAGAGTAGGTTCTGGGGTTAACAGCCGATTTGGTGAAAATAATCCTCCTTCTTCAGTAATCAAATATGGCTGAGGAGACCTTATTAAAACTACATTTATTTTTTTTGCCATTTTCATTGGATTATTATTATTATTATTATCATAAAGTAGATGCAGAGAAGTATATTTAAAATAATGGGGGTAATATTCTTTAAAAATAGTAATATTTTTATACTCTCACTACTTTTTCTTAAATAAATGAATAAGAATTGCATAAAACTTGATAAAAAGGATAAAGAAATCTTGTTTGAACTAGATTTAAATGCAAGAATGCCTCTAACTCAATTAGCAAAAAGAATAAAACTTTCTCCTCAAACAACAAAATATAGGATAGAGCGATTAGAGAAAAAAGGAGTTATTAGGGGTTATGTTACTTTTTTTGATGCTTCAAAATTCGGCTATCTTTATTATAGGTTATACATAAGATATGAAAATGTTTCCCTTGAAGATGAAAAAAGAATAATAGATTATTTTAAAAAACATGAAGATGTTGTTTGGTTTATCTCAACAAGCGGAAGATGGGATTTAGAAATTTTATTTACAGCAAGAAATTTTATTCATTTCAATAAAATTCTAAAAGACGTTTATGCAAAATTTCCAGATAAACTTCATAATAATTTAATTTCTGTTTCTATTGCTAACTATCATCAAAAAAGAGGATATCTTCTAAACAAAAAAACAAAAGTCCAATTAGATTATGGTGGAGAACCGGAAATTGTAAAAATAGACAATTTAGATAAGAAAATTATAAGACTAATAAATCAAAATGCAAGATTTACAAGTTCAGAAATTGGAGCAAAATTAGATATTAATTATAAAACAATTCAATTAAGAATTAAAAAATTAGAAGAAAAAGGAATAATCCAGGCATATAGGACATGGATTGATTTTAAGAAAATTGAGTCTCTGTATTATAAATCTTTAATTAAATTAAGAAAATTTCCAAAGGAAGAAGAAAATAAAATTTTGTCTTTTTGCGCTCAAAATCCCAATGTTATTTATTTAACCACCTGCGTTTGGCCATGGGATATTGAATTAGAGGTTGAAACTCAGGAAGAAAAGACATTTTTAGAGATTTTAAGGTCATTTAGAGAACTAATGGGAGATTTAATTATTGATTCAGAAAATCTGACTGTAACTGCAGAACATAAACTAAATTATTGTCCTTTTTCTGAAAAACTTTATTGATTTTAGAACCATTCAGGAAACATATCCCATTTAACTTCTTCCATTATTATGGCAAGGTCAATTCTTTTTATCATTTCAGGAAAATTTGTCTTTAATTCATTTATGTAATCATAAGTCTTGTATATGTCATCATATTCAATCTCTACTTCAAGTTCCCATGAGCCTAATGCTTTTATTATATGTATAACATTAGGATTCTGCTTTATGTAAGAAATAAGCTTATCTACATCTTTTATCTTATAATCGCTTAGGTATAAGCAGAGCTTAAATAATTTATATCCTACTTTCTGCAGGTTAAGAAAGATTGTATAGCCTTGTAGCACTTCTTTTTTTTCCAGATATCTGATTCTTGCTATTACTGTCCTTGAATCAATCCCCATTTTTTCACTAATCTCTGTTATGCTGAATCTTGCATCATTTCTAATTAATCTTATTATCTCCTTATCATAATCCTTAATCTGGACACTTTCTTTTTCTCCACCAAACACAAGGCTTTTCCTGTAATCTACTGATTTTCCTACAAGATAATCCCTGCTGAACACAAGAGCATCTTCTATCAATGTTACATCATAATCCTGAATAAATCTACTGAATTTTGATAATATTTGATTCTTCTTAAGAGAGAATTCAACTATATCCTGACAGTAAATAGCTATGAGAATATCCCATTTGCCTGTGCATCTTGCAATCCATGATACAGCCTTATTGCTTATCAGGAAATCATAGAGCTTTTTTTCATTCTCCTTATCAATGCCGTGGAGCTTCAGGTAAATCTTGCAGGCATATATCCCAAGTTTTGTTATTGAGAATACAGGCATCATCTTATTGATGATCTTATCCTTTAACAGCTGGTTGAAATGATATGCTACAATCTCTTTTTTTGAACCTATTTTCTGAGCCACTTGCCTATAGCTAAGCCTGGCATTTTTTTCCATCTCATATATGATCTTCTTATCAATATTATCTAGTTTATACATAATCTCTTACGTTTCTACAAAGAGATATATAAATTTTGCGGTTTTGGTTGAAAAAATTTAAACAATATTTAACTATTCTTGAGGACTCTGTCTATTTGAATAGTAATAGAACTAAAATCAAAATGAAAATCAAACAAAATTGCAGAAAGAGAATAAAAGTATTTATTGAGTCATTTGCCTGCGCTTCAAATATAGCAGATACAAATAGAGTCAGGTCATATTTTGATATTAATGGAAATCAGATTGTAGATGACCCGGGAACAGCTGACTTAATTATATTGATGAGTTGTGGATTTAACCAGATTATTAAGAAACAGCATTTTAAGCGCATGGATGTACTGCAGGGATTATCTAAAAAGGAGGCAATCATTATGATGGGAGGCTGCATCTCTAAAATTGATAAGGATTATGCAGGATATTTGAATAAAAAAGGAATATATACTTTTGGACCAAGGGAGATAGAAATGCTTGATAACATGTTTGGATACAAACACAAAATCAGAGATATATCTCCAGTATTTAAGGAACAAGACTCAAAAGTTATCAGGATATCAACAGGATGCAAAGGCAAATGCACTTATTGCGCAATAAAATTTGCCAATGGAAGCACATTAAGTAGGAGTGTGGAAGATATAAAAAAAGATATCATAAAAGGCATGAGTGAAGGATTTAGTAAGTTTAAATTTACCAGCGAAGATACAGGAGCATGGGGACAAGATATCAGAAGCAATATTGTGAATCTTTTAAACGAGATTGCAGCTATGGATGGTGATTTTATACTGACATTATCTACCATACATCCAAAATGGTTCCTGAAATATCCTAAACAGTTGATAGAAGCGTTGAAATCCAAAAAGATTTCAAAAAATATCTATCTTCCTTTACAGTCAGGAAGCAATAGGATCCTCAAGCTTATGGGAAGAGAATATACAAAAGAGCAATATGACACAATTTACAATCTTATCAAGCATGAGATTCCTGAAATAAAGATACAGTCAGATATACTTGTAGGTTTTCCCAGTGAGACAGAAGAAGATTTCAGAAAATCTTTTGATGCTGTAATAAGCAAGGATCTGTATTTCCTTCAGGTTTTTGCTTATACAGATATGGAAGGAACTATGTCAGAGAAGATTGAACCCAAAGTAAATATGAAAATTGCGCATAATAGAGTAAGAAAGCTAATTAATGCTTTTTTGGATAGTAAATCAGAATGTGTAGGCAAGAGGATGTTAGTCAATACAAACATAGAAAGCCTTGAACAAAACAAAATGGAGGTATAAAAAATGAAAGATAAGAATATTATTGCAAAATCAGTCATATCTGGAAGCATCTATTTTTTCCCAGAACAGGAAACTAAAGCTGAATCAGTATCTTCTGGGGCAGTCTGCTGTTTTCCAGAGTAAATTTTTTTATACGCAGAAGAGACAATACTCAGACCAGTTGGAGAGCAAAGCTCTCTAACTTATTTAATGTTTCTGTTATTTTTTTACCTTTTTTTGTTTTTTTTCTTATAAACAGATTTCTCATTCTAATTGTTTTTCTATATAATATCATTAATATGAATGCCATTTGTGTTTTTTCTTTTGAGTTCTCCGCATGAGGTATAGATATGATTAAGAGGCATTTTTTTATGAGCGTTTTTACATTCTATACCAGCCTGAACCCATAATTCCTTTAATTCCTCCAAAGACTTACTGAAATAATCGAATATAAAATAGCTTTCCTTATGATTATAATTAGCAGAATTATTTTCAGCCCTCTGATTGTCATACTGCTTTCTTTTGTCAAAATTTCTTAAGACATCTGCAGCTTCGATTATATCACTGAATCTCTCAGCAGCGCCAGGATTGTTGGGATTGTGATCTGGATGATAGACTTTTGCAAGCTCCCTATATGCTTGAGTTATAATTACTTCTGGAGCATTCCTTGATACCCCTAATATCTTATAATAATCTTTTTCAGCCATTGAAATCCTTCCTTTTTATCTTTTTTATTATGGTTAATTTTGCTCTGTTTTCCTATATAGAATCAAGTTTTATTTATAAATGTTTTGATTATTTCTCACTAAGTTGTAACAACTAGCAAGGGGTTTGCATTTGTAATGGATATTGCTTAATGGATTACCTTTTGTAATGGGTACAACAGGTGGAGATAGAGAAGCACTTGAAGAAACAGTTAGAAATTCTAATAATTTTCTTAAAACTTTTGTCCTTTAATTCTTTGTCTTAATGTATCACTGCGTTCCTCATGAATATCCACACGGCAATTTAACCAAAAACTATTTAAATAAATCCATAATAATGAATTAACTATAGTTAATTTGGTGACAAAAAGATGCTGCAACCACAGGAAATTGAAGTCTGGTATATATTGCCTGCAATAAGAAGGGAGCTTGCGATGCTATTGACCAAGAAGCATGGGCTTTCACAGAAAGATACAGCTAAGATACTTAATGTATCTGCGCCAGCGGTATCACAATATATGAAATCAAAGCGGGCAAGTGAAGTGAAATTCACAGAAAATACACGCAGGCTTATTGAAAAAGCAAGTGAAAAGATAATTAAAGACAATTCAAAGCTTATCAGTGAAATCCAGAATCTTATAGCTGTAATAAGGAAAGACCTTACACTATGCAAGATTCACAGGAGCAAAAACAAGGATATTCCTGCAGAATGCTGTGTCTGCCTAAAAGAAATAAAATGAAAAAAACAATCTATCTTGACAATGGAGCAAGCACAAAAACCGACCCTTTGGTCGTAGAGGAGATGCTGCCTTATTTTACAGAGTTATATGGAAATCCATCAAGCATATACTCATTCAGCGAAAAGCCAAGAGAAGCTATAGCAAAGGTAAGAAGAATTATAGCCAGCCGCATAAATGCTAATTCTGAGGAGATAATCTTTATATCAGGAGGTTCTGAGGCAGATAATCTTGCTTTAAGAGGTACAGCTTATGCAGCAAGGAAAGGTGATAATAAGAATCATATAATAACTTCAAAAATAGAGCATCCGGCAATTCTTAATACATGCAAGGCGCTTGAAAAGGATGGGTTTGAAGTAACATATCTTGATGTTGATAGTGATGGGTTTATCGACTTAAAAGAACTTGAATCAGCAATCAATGAAAATACTTTTCTGGTCTCAATAATGCTTGCAAACAATGAGATTGGAACTATCCAGGATATTGAAGCGATTGGGCAGATCTGCAAAGATAAGGGCGTTCTTTTCCATACAGATGCAGTGCAGGCTTTTACAAAAGTGAAGATTGATGTGAAAAAGATGAATATTGACCTGATGTCTCTTGCTTCACATAAGATACATGGTCCTAAAGGAGTAGGAGCATTATACATAAAAAAGGGTGTTAACTTGGTTCATCTTATGACTGGTGGTCATCAGGAAATGGATATAAGAGCAGGAACAGAGAATGTTCCTGGAATTGTAGGCTTTGGAAAGGCAGTAGAACTTGCTTCAGAAAACCATATAATCTATATGGCTGGGTTAAGAGATAAGATGGCTGCAGATATAGAGAAAATTATTCCTGACATAAAACTGAATGGTCCTAAAGGCAATAAGCGATTGTGCAACAATGTGAATTTTGCATTCAGGTATATTGAAGGAGAAGGAATAGTTCTGCATCTTGATGAGGAAGGTATATGCGTATCTACAGCAAGCGCATGCTCATCGCAATCACTTCAGCCAAGCCATGTGCTTCTTGCAATCGGGCTGAAGCCAGAATCTGCGCATGGGTGCATAAGATTCACTTTATCAAGATTCACAACAGAAGATGAGATAAACTATACTGTCAAGGAATTGAAAAGAATAATCAGGCAGTTGCGAGAGATGAGTCCTCTTGCACCGTATGATAATGAGGAATAAAAGTGTATTCAGAAAAAGTAAAGGATCATTTCAATAAGCCAAGGAATGTTGGCGAGATCAAAGATGCTGATGGGATAGGCAAGGTAGGTAATCCTGTATGCGGAGATGTTATGTTATGCACTATTAAGGTAAATGACAACAGGATTGTGGATATTAAGGTGAAGACATTCGGATGCGCAGCAGCTATAGCTACAAGCTCAATAATGACAGAAATTGTCAAAGGCAAGACAATTGAAGAAGCAGAAAAACTCTGTAATAAAAATGTGGTAAATGAACTTGGAGGTCTGCCACCTATAAAGGAGCACTGCTCTAATCTTGCTGCTGATGCTCTTCATAAAGCGATTGAGGATTATAGGAAAAAACAGGAATTTTGAGTCCAACAGATGGAGAAAGCTTAAGATCTGTCAAAATCATGAGATAAGGTCTAGAAAATAACTGGATGCAATTGACTGCAAGAATCTATTTCATTACGCTTTTTACGTGGTAGATCATGTGCTTTCCGCCAATCTTAGACTCTCCTCTTTTTCTTGAGCCAAATACATAATTGACATATCCAATTCTTGTGTTTTGTGGAATATACTTGAGTGTCTCAAATAGGATTTTATATCCTTTTTTCTCGTATTTTTTTTCATGGATTTGAATTATATCCTTAAATAGTGAGGTCCTTATCCCAAAAAAGCCAGACATAGTATCAAGGCAAGTGAATGGTTTGACAACAAGTCGCATTCTTGCAAGAGCATCCCCTCCCCAGGACATAATTTTCCTGTGCATGGGCCAGCTGTTTTCAACTTTTTCCCTCACACCAATCACAATATCATAATGTCTTAATAATTCTGCTATCTGCTTAATCTTTTCTGGCGGGTGCTGAAGATCTGCGTCCATAACTATTATATTCTTTGTTGTCACAAGCCTGATAGCATCAAGAACACTTCCAGTCAGGCCTTTTTCTTTTTCTGATGACCTGTCCAGGAGAGTTACATCCCCTTCTCTGTAATCCATTACAATATCCTGTGTTTTATCTGCACTGCCATCATCAGCAACAATTACTGAGATGCCAGGATAAAGACTATTGACTATATCAAGAACATCTTTTATGTTTTTTTCTTCATTCAATGTCGGAAGAATCAAAGTGATATCTTTATTCTCAATAAGTGCCATTTTCGTAATTATTTTTTCTTTATGAAATCGCCTAAAGTTAACCCTTTCCCTCTATCAGTTTTAGCATGCTCAGATGTTGTTTCTTCAACATCTTCTATAAGCTTTATGTTAAGCATGTGTTCTAGTTTTGCTGCAATTTTCATCGAAGGCTTAAATTTTCCTACTTCCATGCTGTGCACGAGAGATTCTTTTTCTGAGATGTGGCGTGCAAATTCCTTTTGCTTCATGCCCATCTGTTCTCTCTTTTTTTTAATTATTTTGGGGTAATCAAGCACAATCATCTGGATTATTTCTGGCTCTTTCTCTGCAGCCTCAACTTTCTGCTGCTTCTGCTTCTGCTTGTGCGTTTTAATCTCAGGATTAATTCTTCGGATTTTCTTCCCAAATCCTGCACAGCTAGAACATACATTCATTCTTGTGTCTTCTATTTCAATAATAAAAAGCTCAGATTCCTTACCACACATATCACAGTTTCCCATTAGATTTCACCTCTAATCTTCTATGATCTTGACAAGCACAGTACGTTTTCTGGGGCCGTCAAATTCTGCAAGCATAATATCCTGCCACTTTCCAAGCTGCAACTCGCCTTTATCTATAATTACTGTTTTTGATGGGCCCAATATTGTAGATTTTATATGGGCATCCCCATTTCCATCAATTTTATCATGCTTCCATTGCCCTGGAGGAACTACTTTGCTAAGAGCATCAATTATATCAAGCATTATATTAGGGTCAGCATTCTCATTTATGATTACTGCTGCTGACGTATGCTGGGTGTATATCAGGCATAAGCCTTCTTTTATTTTAGAGTCTTTGACTATATCTTTAACCTGCTTATTTATGTCAATGATCTGTTGGCGGCTGATGGTAGAAATAGTAAATGATTTCATGGATTTAATAAAAGTGAGATTGTTTATATAGTTTTCTAAAAATCGTATGTAGAATGATTTGAAAAAATCCCCAGAATAAATTAGCAAATAAAGAATTAGAGATATACTAGTAAATATTTGCGCGATTAATTCCATTATACAATTCCAGTAATAGTTGTTCTAAATTCTCTGAATTCTCCAGAACATCTCCTAAACTAATAAGATCTGCACCAGCATCCAGGATAGAGAATATCTGATCAGCTGTGCTAATCCCTCCACCAACTGTAATTGTGCCATTAAATTGATCTCGAATTGCCTTGATTATTTCCTTTGGCACATGTTGTAGTGCTCCTGATCCAGCTTCCAAAGAAATTGTGTTGAATCCAAGACATACTGCTTCATGACAATAAGAAATTGCTTTTTCATACTCAGTTCTTCCAATAATCTCTGGATTTGTTACCTTGCCAACTGTTAATTTATCTGCTGGTTCAACTAATAAATAAGCCATATAAATTGGAATAACACCTGACTTGCTTAGCTCATCTACCTGAGGTTTTACAATTTTTGCAAACTTATCCTTAAAATAATCATTTTTTGAATTTAATAGAGAAGGAATAATTACAAAACCATAATTCTCACTCAGTACATCATGTTTTGGCGGCAATAAACCTATTTGTTTTTTATCATATCCATATTGTTGTAATTTAGTTGAAAGTTCAGAAGCATTTTCTCTGGTGACTCCTGTTGAACCGCCAATAACAATGCAATTATAACACTCTTGTGATTTAGCGACCTGTTCCAGATGCAATGCATGTTTTTTATCAGGATTCAGCCATATATTCTTTCTATCAACATCCAGGTATAGGACTAATCCTTTATTATTTTTTAATTCAGGACATATGTATTGAATTGTTTTATGTTCCATAATAATTGATAATGCTCGTGGATTTAAAAAGTTGGTTATGTTGAAAATAGAAAGTATGCATAAACTATGCATAAATGTATCTTATGATTTTAGAAAATTATATTAATAAGATGTTTGAATTAATTATTATTATGTGTTTTACTCCATTGGCATCAATAATCACAGCAATTATTGAGTTTGCTATTGCTTCATATTTATTTTATAGAATTAAAGATAAAAGACTATATCCTTTAGCAATATTTGTGTTATTCTTAGGTCTGTATCAATTTACTGAATTTATGTTATGTAAATCTGTTAATGCAATTATCTGGGGAAGAATTGGATTTGCTACTTATACGTTTCTACCTATCCTAATTTATCATTTTTTCATTAATGCTTCTGGCAATAAAATTAAGAAATATCTGTATGCAATTCCATTCTTTTTTGCTTCTTTGTCATTATTTTATCCTAATTTTATTAGTTATACAAGCTGCAATACTTTTCATGTTACTGTGGAAAATTTAGTCTTCAATCAAAATTTAATTCTTATGTCTTTTTATCTATTATATTATCTTTGCTGTCCAGCTTATGGCATCTATATATTTTCAAAAAAAATGAAATATACAAATGAAAAATTAAGCGCTAAATTAGGGGTCTTATCAGCGCCATTTATTGTATTAATTGCTTTATTATATTATCTTTGGTCAACTATTTATAGGGATAATCCAATACAAACTTGGTTGCATATATC
>JAYEPB010000085.1:0-2727 GCA_034723595.1 Nanobdellota archaeon | reverse complement strand
CTAAATCCTAGATGGTATTAAGAACAAAAAAGTTTTATACCGGGCAGATTAGTATAGATCAATCCCAGCCACTGCAAGTAGTGAGGTATATTTTTATAAATAAGGTCTAGATTAATTATTGAGAATGTTTTTGCATATTTAGAGAAAATTGGTGGCAAAGCAACCTTTCTAAAATGTCCTGGCTGAAAATGTCACTTAACACCAATTCGCAGTTCAACTTTTAGATCATCTAAACTGCTTTCTTCCCTTGTCAAAAACCACCTATCACACAAGCAGGGTATTTTGCCATTCAAATGCAACACCTTCAAGCTGTAAAATTTTATCCAATGCGTTTGGAATTATTCAGACACTTTTCTTTAAGTTTAAGTCTGATGAGCACAAAAATGAAGTAGCTTTTACATTACCGTTTACATCAAGCTTCTGACTCTGGTTCGCAGTCCCGATGCCAATGTTGCCCATAATAGCAGTTGTTATTCTACTGAAATATAACAACATTTAGCACTATGAATTTCATCTACCGGAGGCGCAAAGCCACTACAAGGATAAGCTGCGGGATTTAACACATGTGTGCTTGCATCTTTAATTGTGACTTGAACACAATGAGCACTAACTCCAGGAATAGACCCACAAGTTGCATCACCGTTGTCAGGGGATTCAACCTGAACATAAGTACATTTTAATGCCCAACCTTTTGAAATATCTTTACAATTATTTCCAGATTCATCACAAATTCGCTCTGCTCTAATACTGCCAGCAACCTCTAACTCTGCCTCAGGACTCGTGGTACCGATACCGACCTTGCCGTCTTTCAAAGACATAATAGTCACAGCATTAGCGTTGAAATACAATCTATCACTAGCATGATCATAGGAAATTGAACCTCTATATCTATCTAATCCAGAATCGCCGTCGGCAAAAGAGATTCTGCCCATTGCATTACTGCCTGAAACTATGCTTAAACCACTCTGCAGACCAAAGTTAAGACTGTCATATATAGCTAATGTATGAGGAAGATAACTCCCAGGACTTGTTGTCCCAATGCCTACATTCCTGTTCACATCAATTGTGAGAGCGTTGCCAACACCATACTTATCAATATAAAAATTGCCTTCAGAATTTCTTCCCATCCCCCATATATTAAAACCACCCATATAAAAGTCAAGTGCACTCCAATGTAAATTTGATCCGTCTATCGCAAGAGCAGTTCCAACTGTCCCATCTCCAATCTTAGCAACACCACCCTCTAGTTCAAGTGTCTCTGATTTATCTATTATTCCATCCTGATTCTCATCAACCATTGTCATATCTGAGGATGATCTTGCCACTTCCTGAAGAGGATGCCATGATTCTGTTGTATCAACATCAACAGCACCTGTAAATAAACTAAATAAAAAGATTAGAATAACTAAGGATAAGATAAAAAATAGTGTATGGAATTTGATTGATTTCATTTTCTAGTGAAGTTAGATTAACTCATATAAATAAGTTTTGTTTTACAATTTTCTTTGAAATTTTCTTATTATGAGACTATAATCTCTATCTTTTGATTGCCTGTATCAGGATCAGTACCAGTATTCTTGACAAGCATGCTATACTTGCCAGGCATGAACTGCTCAAATCCATATTCTTCAGACTCAGACATAAGTGAATAGATATCAGCGTAAGCATAATCAAGTTTTAAAGTTGTCTTATATTGGACCTTTTCTATTTCAGATCCAAAATTAGGATTGATTACTTCGCTGAATTCTTTCTCCTCAAGCAATCTGTCAACAGCTCTGAGAGATGAAGGCGATGGCACTGCAAAGATATAACTTGAGCCACCCATCGGATCTAATACCAGATTAAGAGCATCATTGCTGGTTGTTATATCCCCAGCAAGACTATCAGTCGCTATGCCAACTGTTACATTGCCAGAGGCAGCATAAGCTATCTGGTCTTTCTTATCATCATCAGTCAGTGTTCCTAAATAAGTTATGTTGAAATTAAGATGTTTCATATTCAATGTTCCAGTTTCATAATCGCTTCCAGCATAAATTTCAATATCATATTCCCCTTCAACAGATGGTGCATTAATCTCAAGCAAATAATTACCGCATCCAAGATCTGTTATTCCAAATTCTTCTGAACTGAGATTCTCATTATCTATTGAGACTGCAAAATCAGAATAGCTGACACCGCCAAGCTTATTGTTAAGTTCCAGTGGAATGCTTGCAGTGAATCCTATATAATATTGTGATGCTAACGAGATACTACTGAATGATATAGCTATGCCAGGATCAGCAGTAAATGTTCGACTCACATCTGCAGAATTACCAATTGCATCCATGCATGTAATATTAAAAGTATAAAGATTAGTTTCATTCACATTTGCTCTGGACTCGTGATATTCTGAGCTTGTATAATCAAAATCAATAAAACCAGCAGTTGGCACACTAAAATCTTTAAATGAGCAGATTGCCCATTCGTTAGTCTCAGCCCTTATTACAGGATACAACGAACTTAGATTACACCCATTATCTCCAGGAGTAATTATATTTATATCTGGTCCCAGATAGTCTATTATTGTTGATACTTCGCTTGACCAGCTGCTGTGAAGCTCTGCACGGTTCCAAGCTCTTACTCTTGGGTAATATGTCACGCCTGAAGTCAGATTAAAAATAGTTATATGTTCCAATGTCCTGTTTGTTCTGTTAATAAGATATGTATCATTGAATATAGAATTATTGT
>JAYEPB010000084.1:0-11991 GCA_034723595.1 Nanobdellota archaeon | reverse complement strand
AAAAAGAATCACTAAGAATTTGCGCAGTAGATTCTAGGTTATTTTTTAGAATACACCTTAAAGCTTTCTGCAAGGTCTATTATATACTTTCCTTCTTCAAGTTTGAAGATAATAGGTTCGCTTTTAAAAAGATGGACCAAGTCAATTTCATAATGTCCAGGTTTCATTATCCTTATAGCTTCAAAATCTAATATTACAGGCTGATCATCTTCAATCCTTGAGCCTACTATCTCAAAAACATCCTTCTCAATCTGTTTTTTATCTTTATCAGAGAGCTTTTCAAATGCATTTTCCTTTTTCAGGCTCTCCATTCTCTCTTTCTTGATAAAAAAGAAAAGTTTTCCGCCGCAACTACATCCTTCCAGAATCTCTCTTGATCCATCATCATAAAACTTACTGCAATGTACGCATTGGTGCGGCATTCTTATTTTTCCTCATTTGAAGTGGGTTGTGAATAAAATGAACAACCCGCTGTTTTTCCCCAGGGTTTTAGCGAAGCTAAAAGGCTGCATAGGTGCGGCATTCTTATTTTTCCTCATTTGAAGTGGGTTGTGAATAACTTTCACAACCCCACTGGTTTTCCCAGTAGCTGACATCAGCCTTTATTTTTGCGTCTATGGGAGTTTCTCCTCTTCTTTTTTATGTTGCTCTTTGATTTTAATGAAAAATCATTTGTCAAAAGCTCAATTTTTGTAGGATCTCTCTTGATTTCTTTTACAATAGAAGCTGGTCCAATTATTGTCAATCCCTGGCGTTCTCCAAGAAGTGCGTTTACAACAGAAGCGCGAACCTTCTTGAATCCATTCAGCCGAGAATTACTGGTTGCATCAATAACTGCAAGTTCAATGCCTCGAAAATCTTTATTTATCTCTTCCATCGTCACTTTGATAAGCTCTGCTTCCTCTTCTTTCTTTAGTCTACCCTGAAGAAGCACAATTTTATCCTCTTTTGCTATATTAAGAAGCTTTCGGATTCTGCCAAGAGAGCTTAGCAATTCTATCTCACTATATGGCACTAACTGTAATGTTACCATTTTTTCTCTTATTTACCTCTTTTTTGTTTTATTATATCTTTTTTTGTGATTTTATTTCCCTGTATTAAGCAAGTGATAAAAGTGCATCATAAAATTTATCCATATTCTTGCCATATTTACCGCTTATGCCTATTACATTATATTGCGGGAAAGCAGATTCTATCTTCTTAATATTGAATCTCTTAAGATCACATTTGTTCGCGAGAATCAAAACAGGAATATCTCTTGCTGCAAGATTGCCTATAATTGTTATATTAACCTGAGTATAAGGGTCTTTTGTTCCATCAAGCACAATTATGACTGTATCCATATCATCAAGCCATTTGATAGAATCTATCACACCCTTAGTTGCATCTTTTGCCCTGATCTTAGCTTCTTCGTCTTTCATACCTATTTTAATAAAATCTTCATAATCAATTCTTGTCGCTATCCCTGGAGTATCTACAAGATTAAAGCTAATTTCTTTATCTCCACTTTTTATGTTTACCTGCTCTTTTATCTGTATCTCTCTGGTCTCGTGAGCAACATTTGATACAGAGCCCATATCTTCACCAAGCCAGTCTTGGCATATCTTGTTAGCAAGAGTAGTTTTTCCACCATTCGGTGGGCCATAAAGTCCAAGTTTGATATGCTTTTTCTTCTTAAACATATTATTAAGAATCTTACTTATAAAATTTTGTATAAATTTAATCATGCAAAAACCACCATTATTTATCTCCAGTAATTTACTTTAATTATATAATAGGTATTTCAGTTCTTTAAATAGTTTTCGTTTTTTAAAAACTTGCTTTGCAAGTTTTTAATGTGTGGTGATGTATAACAGCTAACTCTAGAGAATTTTTTGAAAACATAATTGGTTTTTCAAAATTCTTTATATAAATAAAAATCCCTATTATTTCGCACCCCCTCTGCTCCCAACACCTGAGACCACTCAAAAAAAGATTTGCGTAGCAAATCTTTTTTAGAAAGATTTAAATAAATTAAGTAATGGGTAGAACTAATGGAAGATATTGTCAGAAGGGACATATTAAAAATATTCGAAAGGGTCATTGGGATACTGGAAACAAAACAAGAAAAGGATTATTCTGAGCTTAAGAGCCTGAGCAACCACACAATCCATAATTCTTCTATATTTCAGGATGAAGATTCAATCTCCATAGCTGTAATGGTATATTCTATTGCAAAGCTCATTGACAGGGGCATCCCAGAACAGACTTATAATATGATTTTTGTCAGGCTTGTATCCTGCAAAGAATTGCTTCAGGCTTTTGATAAAACTAATTTCAGAAAAACGATGAAAGAGATATTTAAAATAATCTCAAGATGTGATGAAAAATTAAGCCTTTATGTGCAGGACGTAATATCTCAGGCTATGCTGAAAAAAGCAAGCAAGATATATCAGCATGGGCTCTCAGCTGGGGTGGTTGCAGAGATAATGGGGATATCACCATGGGATTTTCTGCAGTATCTAGGTAGCACATCTATTATGAAGGAGGAATATGATCCTCAGAACATCAGAAAACGGCTCAATTTTGCAAGAGAACTTTTTAGCACAGCGCAATCAGGAGAGAGAATAAAATGAAATGCATGGTGTTTGATACAGGACCAATAATCACTCTTAGCCTGAATAATCTCTTATGGATACTTGAGCCTCTGAAGAAAAAATCAAATGCGAGGTTTATGATACCTGATGCTGTAAAAGTAGAGCTTATAGATAGACCGCTGAAAACAAAAAAATTCAAATTTGAGGCGATGAGAACAATGCAATACATAAAGAATAAGATCCTGGAAATTAAAGGTGGAGGAGAGCTTGAAGAACTGACTACTGAACTTCTCGAATTGGCAAACCATTGTTTCAAGGCTAAAGGTCAATGGATAAAGATAGTGCATTATGCAGAGATTGAAGCGCTGGCACTTGCTATCAAATCCAAAGCAGAAGTTATCATAATTGATGAAAGAACAACCAAGCAGTTGATGGAAAATCCCAAAAAACTTAAAGAAACACTTGCACGCAAGCTTCACACAAGCATCCATGTAAATAAGAATTACTTAAAAAGATTTCTGGAAAAGACCAAATGCATAAAGGCCCTGAGATCAATTGAACTTGTGACTATAGCATATGAAATGGGGCTTCTTGACAAGTATCTTGCAGATATACCAGAAGCAAGAAGAAATCTGCTTGATTCTGTGCTGTGGGGAGTCAAGCTAAGCGGATGCGCAGTATCAACTAGAGAGATTGATCAGATAATTAAGATAGAAAAGCCATTTCTTTAGGAAATATTACCTTCAAAAACTTTCACAAGTCAAAGAATTGTAAAGAATTTTGTTATCTCAGTCGACAAATACCGAAAAGTTTATATACTTGAATGTTTTGAAATTTGGTAAGGCATTCAATGTCTTAGATAAGTTTAACAAAAATTAAGAGGGATTAAAAAAATGGCAAAAAAAGTAGCTAAAGTTGGCGTTGAGAAAGAATCTGGATATCTTTATTTTGTAGATGCTAAAGGAGATGTTTCCAGAGCTGTAATGGCAAGAGGAAAGAAAAAAGGCAAAGCTAAGAAAGAGAAAGTAGCTAAAGTTGGTGTTGAGAAAGAATCTGGAATGCTTTACTTTGTAGATAAGCAAGGCGACATCTCTTGTGCTGTTATGGCAAGAGGCGGAAAAAAGAAAAAGAAGAAAGCAAAAGCTAAGAAAAAAGTAGTTAAAAAGAAGAAAGTAGCTAAGAAGAAAAAGTAAGCTTTTTTTCTTGATTTTTTTTATTTCTTATTGTTTTTAATATTAATTCAAAATACTTTTTCATTGTTGGTAAGAATTCTTCAGGATTTTCCTGGAGTTGTTTTCTTAGTTCTTCTGGATGAAACCACTTGATTTCTTCAACTTCATCTTCTTGTATTTTGAATTCATTAATATTCTTATCAACACTTAATGTGTACCATTGAGTAAAGTGATGATATTTATTATCAGTTTTAGTTTTTGGGCCAATTTTTGGTTTAATATGATTGAGTCCGAGTTCTTCTTTTGCTTCTTTGATTATATTGTCTTCATAAGTTTCGCCCTTATCAACAGTTCCTGCAACTGCTGGTCCCCATTTTTCTGGATGATGGGATTTAGTATGATGACGTCTGGCAAGAAGAATATCTCTATTAGTATTAGTTATCCATAAAGCAGAAACACGATAAATATCTTCTTTTTTCAAAGTATCTCTGTTTTTATAACCAATTATCTTATCGTTTTCATCTACAATAATTATTTTTGAATTAATTAGTTCTGTCATAATTAATATTGGTAAATCCTGAACTTTAAATGTTTTTGTTATTTTTTGATTGTTAAGGTGAGTGTTGCTACTAGATAGAGACAGACAAATAGGAAGATTTAAATACTCCTTTATAATTACATCAATAAAATTGTAATAGAGTTACAGAAATGGAAATTCAAATAAACCAAACTACCCTTGATCAAATTACTGAGCAACTAGCTAAAGATGCTCCAGATAATATAAGTAAAATATCTAGAGAATCCATAGAACAATTTTCACAAACAGAAGGAATTCCTAATTTAAGGGTTATTGTGAATTCTAAATGTGATTATAGTTTTTCAGTGAATCTTTAAATCTTATTAGAAATTCCCTATGTTATGTTATAAAATGAAACGAGCAAAACCTACAAAAGATATTATATGGAATGCAACTGGTGGGAATTATAATCTGTTGAAGTCTGTCCATCATGGTTTATATGAATGTCCACTTAAGGAAGTTTACCCTTTCTTAAATCTTGATGAATTAATTGTATTTGCTTCTGAATCATGGGGGTCTAGAAATAAAGGAGAATTAAATGAGCAATTTATTCAAGAGTCTGACATTTATTCTATCTTTAATGAATTTAATCAGAAAGGCTTTAAAAAATTAAAGGATCTTCAGTCAAAATCAACTAAATTTAAAACAGAATATATAAAATATAATCCTTATGGCAGAAACCTAAAACAAAGGCTTTCAAATGTATCTGAAGAAGAAATTAAGATAATGAAAAATAAACTTAAAGACAAAACAAAAGAATACATTGTTGAAAAAGACTATGATTGCATGAAAGCATTACATCAAAATATGTCAAGATATATATTTATGCGATTTTTAGTATCTGAAAAAAACCGCAATAAATCTGCTAAAAAATATGTTACAGAAATCTCCAGGATGCTAAGAAATTATTCGACAACTATTGCGCCGCCATTTAAAAAGCCATATAATCTTGCTATTAATCCTCCGCTTGTTCAGCAATGTTTAATTGGTTAAAAGTATGAAATACTCATTATATATAAACTGAAATCCTCAGAGTTGATAGAGGAAAGAAAGATTTAAAAGCATTTAATCACCCTTGTTAAAAAATGGAGAAACATGGCATTTTGATTCCAGTTGGTAATCATAAAAGAAAAAAGATTCTTCTTGGAGCAGAAAGTGAACCTTCTGAATATAAAGAATTACTTATTGAAAGTTTCAATAGAAAATTTTGGATTGTCAATGCAAAATACCCACATATTAATTCTGAAGACGAATGGATATTTAATAAATATAAAGGATTTGACAAAGAAAAAGATTATTCACCTGTTCTCCAAAAAATAGGATATGGTATTGAAAGAGTAAGTGGAATGGAGATTGCTGGGATTTCAATATGTAATTCTTCTTCAAATATTTCAGAATTTGAAAAAGACCATCCAAATATTTTCGCAAGACAATGTTTAACAATTGAAGAAGCAATAAAATCAAGAAAAGAAGAAAATACAAATTTACTTTACTTGAGAGAAGATATGACTACGATTGAAGATGCAATTGAAATATCTAAAGCATGGATTAGTACTGAATTTTATTCAGATAAGAAAACAGAAAAAGTCTTTTTTGATAATTATATAAAAAAGGCAAGAGCAAAATTTTAATTTTATGCGCTCTTAATCAATTTTAGGTGTTCTATATCCTGGATGATCTAATAGAATCAATAATTGATTTAAATCATTATCATGAAGTTGTTTTTGTCCCCTTCCATTAGCCATTTTCATTTGATAAACTTGATTATCATATCTCTGTTCTAAAAGAATTCCATGACACCAGTTATAATAGTCATCATTAAGAATAACTTGTTGCCCTAAATTATCTTGAATCGCTTTTCTTCTACTATCGTTGTCTTTGCTTAAAATGATTTCCTCAATTATCATATAATTTGGAATGGACAAGAAGTATAAAAATCTTTTGTCATGGATAGTATTTCCTGCAGAGATACTATAAAAAGTAAAAAAGATTTAAATATAAGGATATCATCTAATTATTAAAATGATATTATAAGATTTACCTATAATGGCGAAAGAATATCATAATTAAATATGTTTTACTTTTTTAAAATCTTTATCAATTAGATCTGCTTTTATTTCGTAATTAAATTCTATGTTATAGAATCTATCGTTATCTTCTGGGCATATAAGTGTTAAGGCATGACCTTTTTTATTATCCCTTCCAGTCCTGCCTATCCTGTGTATGTAATATTCTTCTTTTGTAGGAACATCATAGTTAATGGTCAGGTTAATATCTTCTATATGCAGACCTCTTGCAGCAACATCTGTTGTGATTAATATTGGAACCTTTCCGCTCCTGAATAGATTAAGATTATTCTGCCTGTCTATCTGTTCCAGGTCTGAGTTTAATGGTTTTGTTTTAAAATTATTATCATTTAAGAATTCTGATAGGCTGCGCGTTCTTGCTTTTGTATTGCAGAATATTATTGCGCGCTTGAATTTTTTTTTGGATAGGAATTTTAAAAGCAGTCCATTTTTTTCTGAGATTCGGCAGAATAATTTTTCCTGAACTATTGTTTTTGGTACTGCTTTTCCAACTCTCAGGAATTCATAATTCTCAATTTCGCGCTCAACAAATTCATGAACCTTGTTGGTTATTGTGGCTGATGATAGGATTATCTGTGCATTCTTGCTTATTCTTTTCTTTAGGTAAGCGCAATCACTATAGAATCCTTCATCAAACATCTGGTCGCTTTCATCATAAATCAGGAATTTTACATCGCCAACCTTAATAGTCTTGTCATTTATGTGCTGGATAAGCCTTCCAGGGGTCCCTACATAAATCTGGTTTTTCTTATTGGTTGTCTTATAATCACCTGCAATGTTGCGGCCGCCATAAACCACCCCTACATTGATGTTGAGTGGCTTCCAGATTTTTTTCATTTCCTTTCCAACCTGGATGCAGAGTTCTCTTGTTGGAACTATGATTATCATCTGGATGTTGAGTTTATTATTGATTTTTCCAAGGAAGCCTAATGAGTATGCAAGTGTTTTGCCGCTGCCAGTCTTAGATGTGAAGACAAGGTTTTTGCCTTGCATTGCCAAGGGTATTATCTTGCTTTGGACTTCGAGAGGCTGCCTGAATCCTAATATAGATAATCTATCAATGATTTCTTTTTTTAATCCTAATTTGGTAAAATTGTCCATGTTATGTGGTGTGAAGTGAGAAGTTAATATAAATATATGTTTAAATAAGCAGAAGTTATTGGAAAATGTTATATAATTGGATAATTTCTCAATATTTATGGATCAATATTGGATGCCTAAAGAATTGGATTTTGAAAATCTAAGATTATGTTTAGATAACTATCAGTCAGATTTTCTATATATAAGGCTTGTAGGTTCAATGGGGGGGGAAGTTGGGATTGATTTTTAGTGCAACGATGTCGAAGGAAAAAAATCAAAGTTTTTGAGAATGCTGTTTTATATAATTTGAAATAATATTTTTTGGGTGGGCAATTAAATTAGAGAGAGGCGCGCCTTTTTTTGTTTCTTTTTTTCTTAAAAAAAGAAAATCATTTTTTCTTCTGAATCTTTAAAAGTCTTTCTTGCATATAATTCCTAATGAAATCATTTTCATTACCAAAAGGAAATTCATCTCCACAATTACCTGATTGACAATACATGCTACTTAATTGTCTATAATACATTCTTGCTTCAGCTTCTAAATTTTCTCTTTCTAAAGATAATGTTAGATCTTCCATATTAGATAATCCCTTTTGCAATTAATCTTACTGATAAGGGAACTTCAAATTTGCATTTATCAGACTGGGACTCATAGGGTCTTTGATAAAATTTGTCATGGTTTTCATTAACTTTCTCTGGAAAGTTCCCTAGACTTCTAAAAAATCGACTCAAACCCTCGTAGTAATTTCTATCTAAAACATTCACTCCTAGCCTTGTATGTTGTTCTCCTATTGGGATATGTATTTCCCCATCTGAGCTGACAATTACATAAGGAGCAAAATGAAATTTATTTACTTGACTATCATCTTCTTTAAAAGTAACTCGTCCTTCGGAATAAGCTTTTGGGAATTTAGAAACTACCTTTTTCATTACATTCTCAAATTCATCATCGGATATATGAACTAATTCCTTATTCAATCTTCCAGATTCTCTTGAAACAGCCTGGCTTAGTTTCCACTGGGTTTGAGATTCTTCTATATGCAAAGAGTCTCCAATTTCATATAAATCATGGAGGTTGTCTCTACATACAACTGTATTTACCTTCATTTTCTTACCTTTAGACGAATAATGTTGATAAGCTTCAATTATGCCTTCATAAGATGCACGCCTTCCTTTTATCTGGTCATGTAAATCTCCTACTCCTTGTATTGATAATGCTATACAGTCAGCGTACTTTTCAAGTGATTCTCTAATATCTCGTCTTCTCATAATTGTGCCATTGGTTGAAACAATAGTATACAAATACAAATTCTTAGCTTTCTCAATAATTTTTGAAAAATCAGTATGGAGAGTCGGTTCTCCACCAGAAAAATCTACTGCTCTCGCTCCTTCTTGAACTATATTTTTAAGTCCAGAAAGCCAGTCATCGCCTGTTAATTGTTCTGCTGTTCTTGCTTTTCTAGTATTTGAATCAAAAGAGATTGAATAACAAAAAGCACAGCTTTCGTTACATCTATTTGTTAATTCAAATATGTATGTTCCAATCTTTGAATTATCTTCATTTACCATAATGTAGAAGTTATATATCTACTACTTAATTATAGCCTCTCCCTTAGGGGGTAGCATTAGAAAGATTTATAAACAATAAAATATTTTTATTCCTTATGAACAAAGAAATATTCAAAGAGATAGGATTTACCGAGGGAGAAGTTAAGGTATATTTTGCTTTATTAGAGTATGGGAAATCTAAAACAGGAGAAATAAGTAAATATTCTGGTGTTCATACTTCTAAAGTATATTTAATTTTAGACAGATTAATAGAAAAGGGGCTTGTGTCTTATATAATAGAAGCAAACATAAAATATTTTCAACCTTCAGATCCCGAGCGATTAATAGAATATGTAAACGCAAAAAAAAGAGCTTTGATTGAGCAAGAAGAAGAATTAAAAAAAATAATTCCAGAAATAAAAAAAAAACAAAAGTTTGCTAAATATAAACAATCTGCATCAGTTTATGAAGGATTCAAGGGAATTAAAGTTCTCTTTGAGGAAATGTTAGATTCATGGAAAAAAGGAGAAGAATATCTTATTTTTGCACCAGGTGAAGAATTTAAGAGTAAAAAAATTAATGAATTTTTCAAAAAACACCATCTAAGAAGAATAGAAAAAGGGATTATTGTTAAAGTAATTGCTTTAGATTCTCAAAAAGAATTTTATAAAAAAGAATATAAGGACATAAAGAATTTTGAGTTTAGATATAGTTCATTATCCCTTCCAGCAGGCATTAATATTGTAAGGGATAAGGTATCTATGCTTTTGGGAGAACCATTTCCTACTGCCTATGTTATTCAATCTGAATTAATGGCAAAGAGATTTAGAGAATTTTTTCATAATCTCTGGAATGTAGCAAAAAAATGAATCCAAAAACGAAGTTTTTGCTATCTGTTTTTCTGAAAGAAAAACCTGCCTGTTGTTTTTGCTAAAGAAGATATTGAAAAAATGATTGTATCAACCTCCTATTGGCTAGTTTTTCCGCATCATTTATAAACTTCTTCTCATTCTGATTGATGTATGAAAATCCTGGCATTCACAGATATACATGGCAGCTTTAGGGCATTCCAAAGCATTGAAAAGCTTGTGAAGAAAGAGAATCCTGACCTGCTTATTGACTGTGGAGACATTTCCATATTTGAGAATGAGCTGGAATATCTTGTTGGCAGGATTGCAAAACTAGGAAAGCCTTGTCTTATCATACATGGGAATCATGAAGGCTCGCTTAGGTTTGGAGAGGCTTGCAAGCAGTATAAGAATATGATATTTCTTCATAATAAAGTCCATCGCATAGGCAATTATGTGTTCTTTGGGTGGGGCGGAGGTGGTTTTTCATTGACTGACAAGGATTTTGACCTGGCTGCAAAAAAAAATATGAAAAATATTAAAAAAGGAGATAAGCTAGTGCTCTTTACTCACGCGCCGCCATATGGGACAAGGACTGATGAGATGTATGGTGAGCATGCAGGGAATAAAAGCATACTCAGGTTTATTGAGAAACATAAGCCAGTTATCGCATTATGCGGACATCTGCATGAGAATAATGGCACCAGCGATAAGATTGGCAAAACCAGGGTGATTAATCCTGGTCCTGATGGTCAGATAATTGTGATCTAATCAAACTTCATTATCCTTCCTGCTTTGTCTTCTCTTGCAACAAGCACAACTCTGCTTTCTTTTTTTTCGTCTATAACTTTCATTCCAGCAAGATCTGCTATAGTTTGTGCAAATTCCATTATTTCATGATGCCTTGGCATGTTTTCTATAGAAAGCCTGTATTGGGAATATCCTACATATACATATGCCTTGAATTCAAAGAAATCTGCATCAATGTTCTTCAGGATTTCTGCATATTTCTCTGGCATCATCATATTTTCATCTTTAACAAGAGTAAGCCTGATTGTTTTTCTTGAATCGAATTCTTTTAGCAGATCAAGGGATTCCATTATTTTTTTCCAGCCATCTTTGATAGAGGGCTTGCATACTCTGAGGTAAGTCTCTTCATCTGGAGCAGGCAGGGTAATGTACAGCTGAGTGGGTTTGTGATCAAGCAGCTTTCTTAGCATATCAGGGTTTGTGCCGTTTGTGACAAGAAATGTAGTCATGCCTCTTGAATGTATCTCATCAACAAGTTCTGGCAGCAAGGGATATGATGTAGGTTCGCCGCTGAGGCTTATGGCAAAATGCAGCGGCTTCATAGCCTCGTCCAATATTCTCATGTTTGTCTTTGGGTTGCCGCCAAATCCCTGGAGGTATTTGGTATGCTCTTTTATGCAGCCGTCCACAATTGTTTTTGGATCATCGATAGGTCCTACCCATTCAGGGTATGTGAAATCAATATCTCGCCAGCACCATTTGCATCTGTGTCCGCAGACATGAAGGACAGGAGTCATCTGCACGCATCTGTGGCAGTTGATGCCATAGAAAGACTGCTTATAGCATATGCCTTCATCCTTGATTGATTTCTTGCACCATTCGCAGACCTTGATTGCGCTATGGTTTCCTACAATCCTATAACCTTGTTTTTCTAACTCAAGCCTTTTTTCTCTTGTTATTATCGGGCTGTCTTTTGTTTTTTTTTGTTGCATATATCTTGTAATTATCTAAACTTTTATAAATATTCCCTGTTTTCATCATTTTTATGGCAAAAAACAATATTCTAGGCAATATGGAAGAAAGCGAAGAATTTAAGAAATGGAAAGCAGATCATGCAGATTCTTATCTTGCACACATATTCAGGATGGATGATGGTAGCAGTGGAGAGCTCTGCCTTATCGGGTATTATAATTCAGATGATACAATAACAAGCTTTGAAATTAATGGCAAAAATATTGTCCTGAAGTCATGCGAGAAAATCTTCAAACAGGACAGCTCAGCAGTGAAAAAGCTGGAGATGGATAAAGTAAGTCGGGATTTTGAGCAGATAAAATCAATTGCAGAGGAATTCAG
>JAYEPB010000083.1:0-12012 GCA_034723595.1 Nanobdellota archaeon | reverse complement strand
GGTGGCATGCTCGGCTTCGCCTCGGGTCACTCCCTATTGAGCATATTTAATACCACTTGATTACACCAGTCACAGACTGGTGGTATAAAATATATCAAAACAAAGGATTTATTCTTGCCATGAGGAAGAAAAGGCTTCATAAGATACGGGACTCGTTTGAGAGCATAGGAATAAAGATTTGATAAACATTGATTATTGATCAGTCAGAGAGTTTTGCTCTCCAACTCACCAGCCCATCTTCAACCCAACATTTATATACATCACTCTATTATAGTCATATATGCAATTCAAAGGGTTTACATTAGACAAGTTCCAGGAAGATGCAATATATTCCATAGAAAAGAATAATTCTGTTGTTGTTAGTGCAGCTACTGGCACAGGGAAGACATTGATTGCAGATTATGCGATTGACAAATTCATAAAGCTGCATAAAAGAGTAATCTATACTGCGCCTATTAAAGCTCTGTCAAACCAGAAATACAGGGATTTCAAGGAAGAATATGGTGAAGATATAGTGGGCATAATGACTGGAGATGTTGTCATAAACCCTGATGCGCAGGTGATTGTGATGACAACAGAGATATACAGGAATATGCTGCTTACAGCAGATCCAGTCATTGAATCTCTCAGCTATATAATCTTTGATGAGATACATTTTATGAGTGACATAGAAAGAGGAACAATCTGGGAAGAATCAATAATATTTTCTCCAGAACATGTAAGATTCCTGTCGCTTTCTGCAACAATACCAAATGCAAAAGAATTTGCTGAATGGATAAGCAAGATTAAGAATCATACTGTTGATATAATCAGGTATAACCAGAGGGCAGTCCCTTTAAAGCACTATCTTTTTGACAGGGAATATGGCATAGTTAATGTTAAGAAGATAAAGGAGATAAAAAGTCTTGACAGATATCCTGATTACAGATACATCAGAGGCAAGAGCAGACGAAGAAGACCATATATAGAACCACCTTCACACATAGACCTGATAATGGAACTGCATGAAAGACAGGATTTGCCTGCGATATTCTTTACATTCTCAAGACTGGCATGTGAAAAAAAGGCAAAAGAGCTGTGCAAAGTATGCGATTTTACAACAAGAAAAGAGAAAGCTGAAATTATTGCTATATTTAACAATCTTCTTGATGAGAATATAAGGCACATGGATTCTGTAAAGTTCATGAAGGAAATTACTTCAAAAGGCATTGGAGTCCATCATGCAGGGATACTGCCAAATCTCAAAGAAATTGTTGAAAAGCTTTTTGGTGCAGGCCTGCTCAAGACATTGTATGCTACTGAAACATTTGCAGTAGGAATAAACATGCCTGCAAAGACAGTATGCTTCAATACACTTACAAAATATGATGGAGTCAGTTTCAGGTATCTATTTTCAAAAGAGTATTTTCAGCTTGCAGGCAGAGCAGGACGAAGAGGCATAGATACTGTGGGCTATGCAATAGCATTGTTTGACAGGCAAAAAGATGATATCCATAAGATAGAAAAATTCACATCAAAAGATGTTGACCCTATCATTTCGCAATTCAAGCTGACTGTAAATACTGTGCTGAATCTTGTGGATAAGCATAATGATGTAGATATAGAAAGGATATTGAAAAGCAATTTTGATTATTTCCTGAGACAGAAAAGCGCAAAACAAGTAAGAATTATGGCAACATATAACAGGCTTCTTAAAAAATTGAGAGGAATGGGGTATATCTCTGGTAAAGAACTTACAGAAAAAGGCAGGTTTGCTACAAGGATATATTCAAACGAGCTGCTGATATCAGAGATTTTTTTCAATAATATCTATCAAAAGTTAAGCGTGACAGAGATCAACATAATGATTGCAGCAATCAATTATGAGAAAAGAAGAGGAGTAAGGTTTGCAAAACTTATGGACCAGACTCACCTGAAGAATATCATGCGCGCAGCCTCGCATAGTGATTATGTAATGAGGCATATTGAAAAAACCAGTATCATACACATGATTCCAGTTGTAAAGCACTGGAGCGAGGGTGGAGATTTTGAAGGTCTTATGGAGTTGAGCTCTTTGGCAGAAGGAGATCACATAAGAATGTTCAGGCAGATTATTGATACGCTGAGGCAGATAAGGCACTCAACAAATGATTATGAGCTTCTTGAGAAAGTGAATAAGTGTCTTGCAGCAATACAGAGAGATGTTATTGCAGTGAGCTTTTAAAAAATTAAATTTGTTAGAAGAAATGAAGTTCTGCAATAGTAAAATTATAAGAAAATCTTAGACCCTTTTGTTTTATGTTCAACTGCCATTTCAACAAAGCTAACCAAATCTGTTAAATAATAAAATCTTCTAAAATAATCTGCTGCAGAATTTGCTGATTCAAATGAATTATTTTTTACGACTTCTTCTAAATATTGAATTTCCCCTACAAATTTTGAGAACTTTTCCAGATTCATATGTTCATGCAGCTTAAATTGGTCATTTCTGATTATTTTAGGTATATCCCACTTTAATGAAGGATAATTTTCATGTTTTCTCTGACCATCATCCCCTTCAGTTGTATAATCCCCAATAATTATTTGCAATGCTTCAGTTACAGGAAAATTACCTCCTTGTCTTGGAATAAAATCTTGCTCAAATCCACCAAAAATTGATTTATATTTTCTATCATCACTAAAAAGAATAATCCCTTGGTCAACAATTCTCTCAACATCTCCTGTCATTGTTCCAGTTGCGAATCCATGTTGCGCTCTTAAAACAACCTGATTGCGATTATTTACAAAACGCTCATAAGCGCCCCTTTCATTCACTCCATCAGATACATAACAGGGATATGAAGGTACACCTACAACATAACTAATCCTAGCCATCTGTTCTTGAACTATTGAATCAGGTACATTCAATGTTTTAAAAAGAATTTGTTGATATTTTTCATATGTTTTTGCAATATCTTCTGGATTCAATTTAGTTTGTTGTTTCATTGTTGATAATTTGGAAACAGGAACAGGTTAATAAAACTTTTGTTGATTTGCAAGTGGAAAATCAGATGCAACCAGACCCAATCATCTTCAAAATAATTGAGCGAAATGTTGCTACAATGAGTTTTTAAGATTTGATTTATATAATTTGTTCTACAATATCTCTGGGATTTATTACTCTAATGTTACTTTCTATGTTATCACTAAATTGTCTGTAATGCCTATTGGCATCTTCTCTAATTAAATCTTCTTTGAAATAAGATGAGGGAGTTAGGCTTTGGGACTCATTATGGAATAAAAGCAAATAAAAGTAACCCAAGACTTTATATATCTTATTTACTTCTTCTCAGACTATGACAAATTACTGGAAGATTGTAAACAGGCTTATTAGGGAAGCAGATATAATCTTGGAAGTTCTTGATGCACGGCTTGTGGATGAGACAAGGAATATTGAACTTGAAAAAAAGATAGAACTTGCAGGGAAAAAAATAATCTATGTCATCAATAAAG
This sequence comes from Nanobdellota archaeon, assembly GCA_034723595.1. Classification (GTDB taxonomy): domain Archaea; phylum Nanobdellota; class Nanobdellia; order Woesearchaeales; family JAGLGH01; genus JAGLGH01. The sequence goes on along the minus strand of JAYEPB010000083.1, from coordinate 8,541 downwards.
CAGATCTTGTTGATAAAAGTTTTCTTGACAAGAAAAAGAAGCAGATAAAGAATTGCGTATTTGTATCTTCAGTAAAGCATTATGGCTCAAAGATATTAAGAGAGCGAATTCTGATGCTGGCTGACAAGGATTTGGTTACTGTAGGGGTTGTGGGCTATCCTAATACTGGGAAAAGCTCTGTTATCAATATGCTGAAAGGGAAAGGTGCTGCACCAGTCTCTTCAACAAGCGGATTCACAAAGGGTGTGCAGAAAGTGCGGGTGACAAGAAGAATTATGATGATAGATTCTCCAGGAGTCATACCATTCAAAAGAAATGATGAGACTAAGCTTGCGCTTATCGGATCGCTTAATGCTGCCAAGCTTAAGAATCCTGACCTTGATGCTATGGCATTGATAGAAAACCTGGATGGAGCAGTGGAAAAGCATTATGGAATTGAGCCAGGTGAAGACAGCGAGGAAAGCCTTGAAAGGATAGCAATAAAGAAAAATAAGCTCATGAAGGGCGGCAAGCCTGATGTTATGCTTGCGGCAAGGATGATGATTCAGGATTGGCAAAAGGGGAAGATTAAGATTATGCAGGATTCTTGTACTGATGCAAAAGAATTAAATATTTCTTCTTAAAATTTTAAAAAAAGGCAAAATTTGGAATTAATAGAAATTACGAAAAAAAAGAAAAAAAGTGGATTTCTTCAAATCCAACAGCCTATAAGTTACCAATCAAATGTTGGAGGCGTATTAACTTCCACAACAATTGTCACAGATACATCTTTTATTCCGTCTGAAGCAGTCACCACAACATCATATTCTCCTGCTTCTTCAGCAAGTTTAGTGTTTGTGGTCATCCATCCGGAATAGGTCACTGTCACATCATCTCCGTCAGCATCATCAACATCAGGCACAAGAGTGACTGTATCGCCTACATTGACAAGCACATCTTCAATAGATAATGTTGGCGCTGCATTTGCGCTTACAACTGTAATAAGCACACCCTGCGTATCCTTAAGTTTGTCGTCAGATGCTGTCACTGTAACAAGATATTCACCTGCGTCTCCTTCTTCAGTCTGCCATTCTCCAATATCATCAACAGGATCAGTGAACCTGAATGTGATAGAGTCATCATCAGGGTCAGTTGCTTTATAATCCAGGACAACTTTTTCTCCTTCTACAACTTCAACATCAGGAACATCTGCAAGTACAGGAGCCCTGTTTTTGTTCGTGACTGTTATTACGATGTCTTTGGATACTGTTAATTTCCCGTCAGATACTTTTAATGTGACAGTATAGACTCCTGCGTCATCAGATGTTGTTGTATATGTATCAGACTCCATCCAGCCGCTATATTCCAGAGTTACAGAATCACCATCCTCGTCAATAATCTGAGGAACTATTTTGATTGTTTCGCCCTCTTCAACAGTTATATCTTTTACTGCCACAACAGGCTTCCTGTTCAAAGTTTCAACAACAATCATGACTTTCTGTGATACCTCAGTCTTGCCATCACTTGCAGTTATTGTTATAAGATATTCACCAACATCTCCTTCTTCTGTCTGCCATTTGCCAGAACTATCAAGCGGAGATGAGTAAGTATATGAAAGTGCATCTCCATCTGAGTCAGTCGCTTTAAGATTGCTGAAATCTACAAGATCACCCTCTTTCACAACTTTTTGATGTATTCCTGAGTTGTCTTCCTGAGTATCTTCAATATCCTCTTTAGATTCAACTTTAGCAGGAGCTTCTTCTTCGACAGTCTCCTCAGCTTCAGCTTCTTCATCGCCAGTAGTATCTTCTTCTGCATCTTCCTTCTCCTTATTGAGAATCTTCAATAAAGCAGATTCGCCTTCAGCTTCTTCTTCTTCAGCCTCATCTACAAATCTGCCAGTAAGAGCATCCATTCCAGAATCAGCAGATTCCTGATTGCTGTCTGTAGATGCATCTGAAACAGCGCCCATTTCTTCACTTAATTCATAGCATCCTGTTAAAGCCAGTATCAAAACTGATAATGCTAAAAATCCCAATATTAGTTTATGTTTCATTAAAATCCCACCTCATGATAATTTATCATAAAAATCTAAAAACTTAATTATCTTAGTACTATTTAAACTTTACGGTAGTTAAACCCCGATATCACTTCTTATGAGTAACCCCCTGGATTATAAGAGCAAATGTTATCAAGGCGCATCCAAGAACAATAGAACTAAATGCCATCTTTGCAGCAGAATCCAGAAAGAACTCCATTGGGAACAGCTGTATAAGAAGACTTGATTCAGAAAACATCCATCCACCACTAGGAAAAAAAAGATTATGGAATGCTGTAAAAAGATAATTGAAATCAATCTCTGATAACAATAGAGGCCATGCCAGCATCAGGGTTCCTGAACCGAATGCTATGTGAATCACATCTTCTATTGCTTTTTTTGAAGTGAATACCAGGAAACCAAACAATACAATCTTCACAAATACAATAATGTACCAAACCATAGTCACTGATCCGATTAGATTCTTTGTATCATGCAAGTGCATAGTTTCATCTGAAGTGAAATTAGCAGATCCAGGATCATCTTCTTCACCCTTGAAGAAAAGAAGCATAGACTCAACTATATTATCTGCATCAGGTACTCGTTCATAAGTTCCTACCTTGGTGAATGCCTTATGATAATAAGCCTCATCATATAAAAGATAGTGACCAATGCCCAAAACTATGGATATTGGAATTATCATCATTAAAATCACTTTTATAGGTGTGTGAAAGTGCTTCAATTTTATCTTGCGAAATCTTTCCTTAAAGGTCATGCAAAGAGATAAAAAATACTAATATATAATATTATCCAAAAGATTTTAATATTCATTATATAAACATGAGAATATGGGTAATTGCAATCATCATAGGATTAAGCTAGGCAGAATGCATCAAGGCAAGATAAAAGTTCTGCTGGCAGGGACATTTGATATAGTCCATAAAGGGCATCTGGACATGTTCAGGCAGGCAAAGGAACTTGGCGATTGCCTGATTGTTATTGTAGCAAGGGATCAAAATGTCAGGAAGCTTAAAGGGGCAAGTCCATTTCATGATGAGAACAAGAGAAAAGCAGAGCTTGAAAAGATTGACATAATTGATGAAATCAGACAGGGGAGTTTAGGAGATCCTTATAAATCAATAGAAGAGATAAAGCCGGAGATTATTTGCATAGGATATGACCAGGGATTTTTTGCAGAAAAGCTTGAAGATGAATTAAGGGCAAGGAAAATAGATTCAAAGATAATCAGGCTCAAGGCATACAAGCCTCACAAATATAAGAGTTCTAAAATCAAAAAATCCATTGGAGCATGATATTGATTCTTATTTGGTTGCTACTTGCTTGCTGGTATTGACTGGTTTATTGGGATGGATTTTTTGAGGGGCTTAATGATATGGTTTGCCTAATTTGGATTTAAAACAGAAGGGGGTTTTGGGAAAGAGGTGTCCAAAAATAGTCTACCAAAATATTTAAATATAAGCTAATACCTACATCATATAAAGAAAGTGAAACATGAATGAAATAGAATATGAATAAAATGAAACAAACAAAAATCATCCTGGCATCTTCTTCACCAAGAAGAAAAGAAATAGCAGATCAAATGGGGCTGGAATATGAGATAATCCCATCTAATTATGAAGAGGATATGACTATGAGGTTAGAACCTAAAGATCTAGTCAAAACTCTGGCGCTTGGGAAAGCAAAAGAAGTGGCAGACAGACAAGAAAAAGAAGCAGAGGAAGAAAAAACAGAAGCAATTGTAATTGGAATTGATACTTTTATAACATACAATAAAAAGCTTCTTGGAAAACCAAAATCAGTTAATGAAGCGCGAGAAATGCTAAAGATGATTTCCGGAAAAACAATAAGAGCGCATACAGGTGTTGCAATAATTGATATCAAGAACAAAAATGAAATAATTGATTATGATCTTACAGAAATAATGCTTGCAAACCTGACATATACAGAGATTGATAATTATATCAATACAGGTGAACCACTGGATAAAGCTGGAGCAATAGGGATACAAGGATTGGGTTCAATATTTATTAAGAATATTAATGGTTGTTTCTCAGGCGCTGTAGGATTGCCTGAAAACAAAATATATAATATGATTGCAAAAAGGGGGGTTGATATATTTAGTTTTAAAAAATGGAAAAAACAAATATAAAAGAAGGCCTGAGAAAGGTGGGCTTTAGCCAAAACGAAGCAGAGATATATCTGACATTGTTGGACTATGGACTCTCAAAGATAGGAAGAATTGTAAAGATTACAGGAATACAAAAATCATCATGTTACATGGCAATAAACTCTCTGATGCATAAGGGAATAGTAAGCAGTGTCAAGATTGGGGAGATATCTCATTTTCAGGTTGAAAACCCAAAAACAATCATCGCTTATATCGAAGAGAAGACATGGACTATTAAAAAGATGATTCCTGATCTTGAGAAGAGATTTGACCTGCAAAAAAAAGAAAGCTCAGTAAAACATTTCAAAGGGATAAAAGGAATAAAAGCAGTTTTTCATGATATACTCAGGGAGGGCAAAAATAATGATGTATTTGGTTCTGAAGGACAGCTATCTGATAGGATGCCTGTCTTTGTAAAGCAATACATAAGAATGCAAAATGAGACTAAAATCAAGACCAGAAACCTAATAGGAATCAGGGGAAAAAGAAAATATTCAAAAGGAACTTCTTATCGATTTGTAGATAAGGAAATAGATTCAAATGTCGTTACAAATATTTACGGAGACAAAATAGCAATAATCATATGGACAGAAGAACCTGAAGCAATAATTATTGAGAACAAAACTGCTGCAAACTCATACAGGTCGTATTTTGAGTTCATGTGGAAAAATGCGCAAAAACAGGGTTAATAAAATGAAACAATATAAAGATTATATTAAAAACAAAAAAGAGATTATTGCAATGATTCATGTCAGGGCATTGCCTGGAACTCCTCTGAATTCTCTTGATCCAGAAGTGATAATCAAAAAAGCAATCCAGGAGGCAAAGATCTATCAAAAGCATGGAATCCAGACAGTAATGATAGAGAATATGTTTGATGTGCCTTATACAAAAAAGATCAGGCCAGAGATGGTAAGCTTAATGTCAATCATTGGGCATGAAATAAAGAAGTTAGGACTTTATTGCGGAATCCAGATACTTGCAGGAGGAAATAAAGAAGCGCTAAGCGCTGCAAAGGCAGCAGGTCTTGATTTTATCCGGGCAGAAGGATTTGTTTTTTCCCATATTGGAGATGAAGGATTTTTTGATTCATGCGCAGGAGAACTGCTTAGATACAGAAGAAACATAAAAGCAGAAAATGTCCTGATATACACAGATATTAAAAAGAAGCACTCATCACATGCAATCACTAGTGATATTAGTATTGGAGAGACTGCCAAGGCTGCTGAGTTCTTTCTCTCAGATGGCATAATCATAACAGGAGACTCAACTGGAGTTCAACCAGATATTAAGGATCTTAAGGCAGTAAACAAGATGCAGATAACAAAGATTATCGGATCTGGAATAACACAGGAGAATCTTAAGACATATATTGATTTGGCTGATATGTTTATTGTTGGCTCTTACTTCAAGACTGATGGACAGTGGCAAAATGAGATTGATGAAGAGAGGGTTAAGACGTTTATGGGAGAATTTAGAGGGTTTTGAAAAAACTACTCCTCTGTTGATAGATTCCATATCATGTCGAAAAATTTCAAGTATGAATTTGCGACTTCTTCATTCTTGATAACTATGCAGGTAGGATTTTTTTCAAGTGTTATTATTGCAACATAATCTCTGACTATATCTATCCAGGCAGGGGTGACTACTCCTTTTTTCATGATCTTTACTTCAGTAAGTTCAAGTTTTTTCCTTTTTTTTGCTTCTGATCTTGCTTCATAATTATAAATGATTTTCAGTCTGAATTTTTTGTTTATTCTTTCCTGATTCCAACTTTGCAGGAAAATTGACAAATTCTTATTATCAATCAATGGAACACCCATAATGTAAAACGTATCTGATTCAGAAAGAACATCTGAGATTTCTTTTAGAAATGATTTTATTCCTTGGATACCCTGATATACTTCTGTTCGATATGTTTTCTTTAAAGATTGATTTTTTTTAATCAATTCAGGAAGCATATTTCTGATATCTTTTTCCTTTGCTTCTAAAATTGATTTTTTTTCTTCAATATAATCTATTAATCTGAGTGGATTAGTTGCATAGAAAAATTTGGTGTTATTTTTTATAATGTTAGATACTAATCCTTTTTCTATAAGCTTGTTTAATATATCATAAATCCTTCCAGTATTAATATTGGCTTTCTTCAATATTTCGCCAGTCTTGCATTCTCCTAAATCTAAGATCGCAAAATAGACCTGAGTCTCATTCTTGGTGAAACCAATCTCTAAAAGATTTTCTTCAAACATATATCAACCAAATATCTCTGTTATTTATAAATCTTTCTTATTGCTCCACCTGTGAGGAGGGGTTATTTTAATATATCTCTCAGCATTTACTGGATCGTAGTAAAGGGGTGAAAAAATGAAATGCACAATTGGAATAATAAAAGGAGAAGGGATTGGAAATGAGATAATAGATGCTGCTTAAAAGATCTTAGAAGCTCTATCAGAGAAATATGATGAGGATTTTAGATTCATAGAAAGTGCTAATGGAAAGATTCCTTTGATTGGGCATGAGGCTATTGACGTTAAAGGAAAAGTAATAACTGATGAAGTTAGAGATATTATTAAAGAAGTCAAAGACAACAATGGCGCAATTATTTGCGGTCCTGGTGGCGGAAGATTTGTTTATGCGCTAAGGGATGAATTTGACCTGTTTTACAAGATATGTCCAATTAAACCAATGTTGTCTTTAGCAGATATTAGCGGATACAAAGAATCTGTAAGAATTAATGTGGATGTGATGATGATAAGACCAAACAATTTTGGTTTATATCATGGGGACAGGGATTATTATTTAGAAGACAAAAATGAGATAGCTACACAAATGGAAAAAGCAAATTATTCAGAAGTAAAAAGATTTGCAGAAAAAATATTCGGTGAAGCAAAAAAAAGAAATGGCAGGATTACTATCTGCCACAAAAAAGATGCTATGCCTGGTGTCTATAGAATCTGGAAAAAAGCTTTTGATGAGGTAAATGAATCAAATAAAGATGTGGATATTGAATGGGTTTTAGCAGATACTTTTGTATCAAATTCGTCAATCCCCCATAAAGTGAAAGAATATGATATAGTAACTGGACTAAATTGGATGATGGATAATGCAGCAGATATTGCATATGACGGAACAAGAGGAACATTATACTCTGCAAATTTTGATGCAGATGGGTTTGGCATCTATCAGACAGGGCATGGAGCAGCGCATGATATAGAAGGAAGAAATATTGCTAATCCTGTAGGTCAAATCTTATCAGTCGCATATATGCTGAAAAGATCATTTGGATTAGGAGAGATCTCAAACAAGATTATAAAATCCATAAATAAAACATTAGAAGATTATAGGACAGCAGATATATATTATAATTCTGAAAAAAAAGATGCACTTCAATTAGTTACTACAAAAGAATTTGCAGATTATGTAATTAAAAATTTAGAAGGTGATTTTGATGAAAAAGACTGATGATAAGATGCATCAGGAATGGACAAAAAGATCCAAGGATCTGTATGATTTGAGAGTAATCAATGGCAGAACAACCCATTTTGGACCTGATATAAGTGAATTGAGGATTCATAAAAAATCTTTGGAGAAAGTTATTGCAAAAAACAAGCAATTATCTCAGGAAACAAATTTGCTTGTATTAGGTGCTACACCAGAACTGAGGGATTTAGGGCTTGCCTGTGGTTGTAATGTCTATTGTGTTGATGCTAATCAAAAAGTTTTGGATGCAGCAAAAAAACATCTGATTATTGAAGACAGGTCCAGAGAAAAAACTCATATTGGCGACTGGTCAAATCTTGACATGTTTGAGGATAATAAGTTTTCATATATTATGGGGTCAGTTTCAATCAACAATGTTCCTTTTGATATGTGGCAGCAGGTTTTTGATGAATTGAAAAGAGTAAAGAAGGATTATGGAATAATTTCATTAAGGCAGATTGTTTTTCCGGATATAAAAAGAGAGGATTATTCTTTTAAAAGGACGCTTAAAGATTATAAAGAGGGTATGCTATCAGAGAGAGAATTTTATGTGATTCTGAGATTTAATAGTTTTTTAAGGGAAGCCTATGATTCAAAAACAAAGACACTTTATGCAAAAAAAGTCTTTGATAAATTTGAAGAACTGCACAATAAGGGAGCATTATCAAAAGACGAATTTGAGTATCTAAATCAATTCAGAAATAGTGTAGAACATACGGTTCTTTCTCAAAACAATACAAGAGATACTTTTGAGAAATATCTTGGAAAATGCAAAATAAGATGCGCTCAGGGGGAGAGATATTTTGGAGATGTTTATAATATATTTGAGATGAATTTAGGTGGAAAATGAAGAGTG
>JAYEPB010000082.1:0-12112 GCA_034723595.1 Nanobdellota archaeon | reverse complement strand
CCATGAGCAGCTGCGAAAATCCTTTTATCGATGTCAGGGGAGTTTGCAGTTCATGTATTATGATGGAAATAAAGATATCTTTTTGCGCTTCTAATGATTTTAATTCATCATAAGCAGCTGCTCAGGGACAAAAGCGTTGCTGAAATAGATGATAAGACTCACCATTACCTTGAAATCATAAACAAAAATTCTGAAAGGATGTATCATCTTATAAGGGATCTAATAGATTCGACAAAGGTAAATCTGGGCCAGATAAAAATGTTTTCCACAAATCTTGATGTATATCCCATATTAAATGAGATAAAAGAAATTATGGCAGAAATCTTCAAGGACAAGCAAATCATCCCAGTGTTCCACATAGAAAACAACCTACCTAACATTAATGCAGATCCAGGCAGAGTCATCTATATATTAAAAAATCTTTTGATGAATGCAGTGCAGGCTACAGAATCAGGAGGGACTGTCACATTAAAGATATACAAAAATGGAAAAGGTGTGCAGTTTGAGGTTGAGGATACTGGCATTGGCATATCAGAAGAGAATCAGAAATATATATTCAATAGGTTCTATCAGGTTAAATATCCAGTGGCAAAACAATTCACAGGACCAGGCTTGGGCTTGTCGATATGCAATGGCCTGCTTGAGCTGATGGGTGGGGTTATATGGTTTGAATCAGCCCCTGGCAAGGGTTCAAAGTTTTATTTTACCCTCCCTATTGGGGTAAATATTAAATAGTCTGGCATGATAAGTGCAAAAAAATAGCAAAAAATAAGAATGAGGTAAAGATAATGGCAAAAAAAATAATGGTTGTTGATGATGAGCAGGATATCCTTGAGCTTGTCAAAGTGATTCTTGAATCAGAGGGTTTTGAAGTGCGTGCATTTATTAATGCAAAAGAAGCATTAGCTGAATTGGAAAAAGGGAATTGTCCTGATCTGCTTATATTGGACATACGAATGCCGCAGATAAGCGGTTATGATTTCTGTAAGATAGTGCGGAAGAATAAAAAATTAGATAGTCTAAAGATTGCAGTCTTTACAGCATCATCTAATCTTGGGCAGTCATTTCTTGAACTGAATCATAATGTTATAGGATTCATCTCAAAGCCGTTTGACAATAAAAAATTAGTATCTGACGTGAAGAAATATTTGGGAATCTCCTAGGGAGAGAAAACAAGAGAGTGTTCATGAAAACAAAATTTTTAACAGGATTAAGTAATTTTCTATATGCTGGGAAAGCTGCAAAAAAGAGTGTCCAGATTGGGCAATGTCAGTCAGAAGGGCAGACCTTGCTAATTGATACTCTCGAAAACCAGATATGGAATCTGACTGATAAAAAGACTTATGGTATTGTAAACAAGGCCCATGCAAAATTCTTAGGGTTGAAAAAGAAGGAATTAGAAGGAAAGAATTTGCGTAATATCTTTAGTATGAAAGAATCTTGTGTTTTCATTGCTAATAATAAAGAGGTCTTTAAAAAGAAAAAGAAGTCACATACAGAGGAATGGGTTAAGAATGGGAAAGGAAAACCACGTTTACTATCTATTACAAGGACACCGAAATTAAATTATAGGGGTGATGTTGAATATGTGACTTGTGCAGCAGAAGACATCACTGAGAGTAAGCGAATTGAGGCATCACTGCTAGATAGCGAAGAAAAATTCCGGTTGCTTGCAGAGAATTCTATTGATGCTATCTGGATTCTAGATAGAAAGATGAAATTTACTTATATAAGCCCTTCTTCGATAAATGTACTGGGCTATAAACCTGAACAGATGGTTGGTAGAAGAATGAACTCATTTTTCAAGCTAAAAGAGTTTCTAAGGGTTGGCACTATGGCTGCCAAAGGCTTAAAAGGATTTAAGGGTTGTACTAATGTTATCTTTGAAACCAAAATGCTTAACAACAAGAACGAGGAAATAGATTTGGAAATTGCCAGTAAGGTGCTTCGTAATGATAAGGGTAAGATAGTCGGTCTTCAGGGAGCAACCAGAGTCATCAGAGAGCGCAGGATAGCTGAAAAAAAGCTTAATGAGGCTTATGAAAGTCTGGAAATTAAGGTCAAGGAGCGGACAGCAGAACTTGAACAAGCATACAATGAACTCAAGGAACTTGATAATCAAAAAGACATGTTCATTTCAATTGCTGCGCATGAACTAAAAACCCCTCTCACAACAATCCAGGGCTTCAGTCAGATATTGCGGGACAAAAGCATTTCCCTGGATAGCAAACAAAAAGAAAATTACCTTAGTCTTATCAACAAGAACACACAAAGGCTCTATAACCTGATTCTGGATTTATTGGATTCAACAAGGCTCAGTCTTGGCAAGATAAAGATAGACCTGTGCAGGGTTGATGTAAAAGATATTTTTAGTGAAACAAGTGACAGCATGGAAATAATCCTAAAAGAAGAGGGAATAAAGCCAAAATTCAATCTTGAAAAAGGCATTCCAAAGATAATGGCTGATTCGCAGAGAGTGAATCAAGTCTTGAGAAATCTTATAATCAATGCAGTGCATGCTACTGCCAAATGCGGCACAATATCATTAACAGCATGCAGGAAAGGCAATCTTGTGCAGTTTGAAGTCAAAGATACTGGAATCGGCATCTCAAAACATGATCAAAAATATTTGTTTACTAAGTTTTATCAGGCAGATGATTCGCATAGAAAAAAATTCACTGGCTCGGGTCTTGGATTATCAATCTGCAAAGGCATGGTTGAATTGATGAATGGAAAAATCTGGTTTGAATCCAAGCCAGGCAAGGGAACAACATTCTATTTTACCCTGCCTGTTGCACATAAGATTAAGAAGGTGAAAAGATAATGACAAAAAAAATAATGGTTGTGGATGATGAGCAGGATATTGTCGAACTTGTAAAGGTAATTCTTCAGGCAAAGGGTTTTGATGTGGTTACATTTGACAATGCCCGAGATGCATGGGCTGAATTGAAAAAGGGGAATATTCCTGACCTTGTCTTATTGGATATAAGGATGCCTGAGATGAGCGGCAATGATTTTTGCGAAAAGGTAGAATCTGACAAAAGATTTAAAGATATGAAGATAGTAGTATTTACAGCATCAATTGATTTAGGTGTGGCATTTAAAGAAATAAATAATGTGGCTGGCTTTATTGCAAAGCCTTTTGATAATAAAAAATTAGTAAACGATTTGAATAAATATCTGAAAGACTGATGAAAGGAAAATCAAAGAAAAATGGGAAACAAAGAACAAAACAAGAACAAGGAATTAAGGATAATTGGATTAATCTTTCCTAAAAAGACAATGCTTTTTATTTTATTAGTCTTACTATTATCATTACTATTATTGACCTTAAGTGGTTGTGTTAATAATTCTGACCCAACCATAAAAAAAAGAACAGGTATTGAAGAAACCCAGCAGCAGCCAGAACATAAAGTAAACTGGATAGGGCATTGGTTCACAGAACATGACCGTGAAACTCTTGTGCGGGAGGTTAAATCAGATTTCGAAATGATGAACCCTGACATAGAGGCTAATCTAAAATTTCCATCTCAGATAATGGGATTTCGCAGTAAGCCTGAAGAAGCCAAATTGATTGCTGATATGATAAGGACCGGTAACATCGAATGGGATGTTGTGTGGATAGATACAATGATTTATCAATATGTTGCAGAAAAGTTAAATGATTCTCAATGGGGGGAAAAGTATCTTGTGAATTTTGAAGATGTGCCTAGTTTTAAAGAAACGCAAAAATCTTTTATTATAAATGACCCAATCTACAAAAAACAAACAGGGGATATAATTGTAGGTCCTTATATAGAAGGTACTTACTATCTGATTGGTTATAATCAGGATGTTGCTAAGAAAATGGGCATTGAAATAAAGCAATATGGCATGACTTTTGATGATCTCTTGAGCTATGTGAAGCAGGTTTATGAATATAATCAGGAACATAACACCAACGTTGCGGCATTTTATGAATCCAAAGACAGGACAACTTTAGAAATGTTGTTTCAAAGTTTGGTTAAATCAGAATTAAAGGATTTTGATATAGCAAAGAAAGAAATTGGTTCAGAGGAAAAAAATGCAGCGGTCTTAAAAACCTTTCAAGCTTTTGAAGAGATGGGCAAATATAATCCTTTAATAGATTCTTATAAAGAAAATATTTGGTTCCAGACCAGGCATCTTGTATTGAATGATGAGTGTTTGTTTTATGTATGTGGTACTTGGGGATATAGTCATTGGATGGGTATAGACGAAAGAAAGATTAAAAAGATGGTTCCTGCTGAATTGCCTGTGTTTAATAAAGTAAATTATTATCTTGGAACATTTGTTCCAACATGGGCTGTAATGAAAGATTCTCCAAATAAAGAAGAGGCAATTAAACTTTTGATGTTCTGGAGCAGACCTCCTGTTGCTGAGAAATGGGTGCGATATGCAAAGGCTCCAACAGGTCTTGTTGGGCAAATCAGCATTCCAGGCACAGCTGATGATCAATTCGACCAATTCCTTGCAAAGATAACAGACAAGCATGGCAGTAATGTCCATTATAGCGCAAATGCAGGATATATTCTTGGAGAAGAGAATAGGCTCCTACAAAAAGATATAAATGAAAAGCTCATACAATTGCTGACTGGCGAGATAACTGCCCAGCAGGCTTATGATGATATAATGGCAAAGGTGAAATGAAAGAATGGGAAATCTGACGAAAAAGAAAAATCTTATTTTATTCAGTTTATCGCTGATATTGCTATTGTCCTTATTATTGTTTTTGACTGGATGTCTTAATGGCGATGACCTAATAATAGAGAAAAAAATAGATGTTGCTGAAATCTCTCAGCAGCCTGGACATAGGGTCAATTGGATAGGGCATTGGCTGCATGAGCATGACCGCGAGACTCTTGTGTGCGAAGTTGCTACAGATTTCGAATTGATGAATCCGGATATAAATGTGAAGCTAAAATTTCCATCTCAGATAATGGGATTTCGCAGTAAGACTGAAGAAGCCAAATTGATTGCTGATATGATAAAGACAGGGAATATAAATTGGGATATCATTTGGATTGATGAAAGGATATATCAACATACTGCTGAGGAATTGAATGATCCTCAATGGGGCGAAAAATATCTTGTAAATTTTGAAGATGTTCCAGGATTCAAGGCAACACAGAAATCTTTTATAATAGATGATCAGGTTTATAGAGAACAGACTGGGGGTATAATTGTTGGGCCTTATATTGAAGGATATTTTCTTACTCTAAATTATAATAGGGATGTAGCTGATATGATGGGGATTGAGGTAAAACAATCTGGTATGACTTTTGATGATTTTTTAGGATATATTAAACAGGTTTATGAATATAATCTGGAGCACGGCACAAATATCGCAGCATTATATGAATCAAAAGATTGGCACACCATGGAATTACTTTTCCATAATTTGTTCAAGTCAGAATTAAAAGATTTCAACAAGGCTAAAGAAGAACTTGGTTCTGGGGAAAAAAATGCGGCAGTTCTGAAAACGTTTCAGGCTTTTGAAGAAATTGGCAAATATGACCCCTTGATTGATTCACATGAAGATAACATCTGGTTCCAGACACGACATTTGATATTGGATGATGAATGCTTATTTTATGTAAATGGCATCTGGATGTATAGCCACTGGATGGGCATAGATGAAGAAAAGGCAAAAAAGATGATTCCCTGTGAATTGCCTTCATTCCATGATGTGAATTATTATTCCGGAACATTTATCCCAACATGGGCTGTGATGAAAGATTCTCCTAATAAGGAAGAAGCTATTAAGCTTTTGATGTTTTGGAGCAGACCTCTGGTTGCAGAGAAATGGGTGCGCTATGCAAAAGCACCTACTGGATTGGTAGGTGAGATAAGTCGTTCAGATATTGCTGATGACCCATTTGAGCAAATACAGGCAATATTGACAGAGAAATATGGTGGAAATCTGCATACGAGTGCCAACGCAGCATTTATCTTTGGCGTAGAGAATAAACTTTTGCAGTTAGACATAAATGATGAACTACTTAAATTATTGACTGGGAAGACTACTGCTCAGCAGGCTTATGATGATATAATGGCAAAGGTTAAATAAGCTTGTTGCAATAATAGATTAAGAATAAAGTAAATGGCAAAAAACACCAAAAAGAAGAAGAGAATTGAAGCACTGGTTGGATTTAGCTTAAAGAGCAAACTCTTTCTGCTCACCATGATTCCAATTCTCATTGTTCTTGCGATCATAAGCATATTAACTATCCAAAATAATATAGAAATCGAAAGGGAGCTTATCTCAAACAGGATTGAATCTTATGTCATTCTGCTTGAAACAGGCGACTTAAGTTTTGAGAGCATAAAGCAGAAAGATAAGTTAGAAAAATACTTCAATGAGAATGTCCTGCTATCCAGACTTATAAAAAGAGACGGAACTATTGCTTATACTTCAGGTTTGGCGCACCCTCAAAGCAGCCGAATAGAAGAATACATAAATCAATCCCTCAAAGGTTTTCAAATAACCTATACTTCGCAACAGGAGCTGCCTATTTTTGTCTCTTTGTCTCCAATTATTGTTAAAAATAGTATTGTGGGAGTCTTGCATATGGAGTTTTCCTTTGAAAAGTCAAATAATAGAATTAACCAATATATGCGATTTATCTTATTGCTTAATGTATTGGGCTTGGTGACATTATATTTTTTAATAACTTTGTTTTCTAAAAAAATTATTTTAAATAGGATAGAAAGATTGACAAAGACATCTTCCGAGATTTGCGAAGGTCATCTTGATATTGTAATAGAGAATTCTCTGAAAAAGTCAAGAGATGAGATAGGAATTTTGGCGCAGACATTTGATATTATGCGACAACAGATTAAGAGATCTCATGATGAACTGGAGAACAAAGTACGCGAGAGGACAGCTAAGCTTGAACAGGCATATTATAAGCTAAAGGGTCTAGATAAACAAAAAGATTTGTTCATTTCGATTGCTGCACATGAGCTAAAAACACCTCTTACTACAATAAGGGGCTTTACCCAGATATTGCAAGACCAAGACCAAGCCTTAGACAGCAAACAAAGGGCTGGTTATCTTAACCTTATCATTAAGAATAGTCAGAGACTATATGACTTGATTCTTGATCTGATAGATTCAACAAGGCTCAGTCTTGGCAAGATAAATATAGACCTGGGTACTATTGATGTAGGAGATACTTTCAGGGAAATAAAAGAAAGTGTGGAAATAATCCTAAAAGAAAAAGAAATAAAACTAAAATTCAATCTTGAAAAAGGCATACCAAAAATAATGGCTGATCCGCAGAGAGTGATGCAAGTCCTGAGAAATCTTATTATAAATGCTGTGCATGCTACTGCCCAAGGCGGCACAATATCATTAACAGCGCGTAGGAAAGGCAATCTTGTGCAGTTTGAAGTCAAAGATACTGGAATCGGCATCTCAAAACATGATCAAAAATATTTGTTTACTAAGTTTTATCAGGCAGATGATTCGCATAGAAAAAAATTCACTGGCTCGGGTCTTGGATTATCAATCTGCAAAGGCATGGTTGAATTGATGAATGGAAAAATCTGGTTTGAATCCAAGCCAGGCAAGGGAACAACATTCTATTTTACCCTGCCTATTGTGCATAAGATTAAGAAAGAGAAAAGATAATGGCAAAAATAATACAAAAACTTAATAAACTATTATTCACCTTCCGATAATCATGGATAAATTTAAAAAAGATATAATAACATTTCTTGAAAAAGAAATAGGGTTAAAGTCAGAAGAAATAGCATTAGAAGAACCGCCTGATCCTAAGATGGGGGATTATGCATTCCCCTGCTTCTCAATCTCAAAAGAACTGAAAAAGAGTCCGAATGAGATTGCAAAAGATCTTGCATCCAAATTTAAGCCAACTGAGTATGTATCTGAGTCAAGAGTGATTGGTCCTTATATTAATTTCTTTGTCAACAAAAAAAAGCTTGCAGAGATAGTGATAAAAAAGATATTGAAAGAAAAACAAAACCACTGCAAAGCCAATAAAAAAGTTGGAAAAGCCATGGTTGAATACTGCCAGGTTAATACACATAAGGCTTTTCATGTAGGCCATCTTAGGGGCACAATGATAGGCTCTGCATTGATAAGGCTTCTTCGATATTATGGATATGATGTGATAGCAGCGAATTATCAGGGTGATATCGGCACTCATGTTGCCAAGTGCATATGGTATCTTAAGAATCATCATCATGGAGATTATCCTGAAGAAAACAAAGGCCGGTGGCTGGGCAAGATATATCAGAAAGCCAATGCTATGCTTTCAAATGCATCAGGCAGGAACAAGGAAAAATATGATGAAGAAGTTTCCAGTGTCCTTCAGGCGCTTGAGAATGGAGAGCCGCATCTCACTGAACTATGGCAGAAGACCAGGCAGTGGTCATTAGATGATTTTGAAGAGTTCTATAATCTCATAGGAGTGGAATTTGATGAATACTTTTTTGAAAGTCAGATGGAAAAGCCAGGCAAGGAAATTGTCAATGACCTTCTTGATAGAAAAATTGCTGAAAAAAGCGAGGGTGCTGTAATAATCAACCTTGAAAAATATGGGCTTGGCAATTATCTCCTTCTCAAGAGCGATTATACAGCATTGTATTCCACAAAGGATATTGCACTGGCAAAACTCAAGTTTGAGCAGTATGATATAATCAAATCAATCCATGTTGTAGGAAGCGAACAGAAACTCTATTTCAGGCAATTATTCAAGACACTTGAGCTCATGGGCTTCAAGAATGCAAAAAACTGCGTACATGTCCCGTATGATCTTGTCACTCTTGAAGGCGGCAAGATATCTTCCAGAGAAGGAGCATTGATTTATGCAGATGAGCTTGTAGAAGATGTGATAATTTTTGCAGAAAAGGAAGTCAAAAAAAGGCATAATAACTGGTCTGCAAAAAGGATTTCAGAATCTGCAAAAAAGATTGCATTTGGTTCAATAAAATTTGGCATGTTAAACCAGGACAATAATAAAGCAATAGTATTCAATCCAGAAAAAGCAATGGATTTTGAAGGAGAGACTGGTCCTTATGTCCAGTATGCGCATGCAAGGATATGCAGCATATTCCGAAAATCTAGTAAAGATATTGCTGATTTCGATAAAGATTCTAATCAAGATTCTAATCAAGATTCTAATCAAGATTCTAATAAGAATATAGATTATTCTCTTCTAAACCATGATGCAGAAATGCAGTTAATCTCCCAGCTTGGCAGGTTTGGAAACATACTTGAGGCAGCAGCTGAGAATTATAGGGTATATTTATTATGCCATTATCTTATCAGGCTTGCGCAGCAATTCAATGAATTTTATCACAACTGCCCAATCCTTAACGCAGACCCAAAACTAATGAAAGCAAGGCTTGTGCTTGTAGCAGGAACAAAACACGTTTTAGAGATTGGTCTTAATCTTCTTGGAATCGAGGCTCCAGATGAGATGTGATAAAGATAAAATATATATACTGGATATTATTTAAAGCAAATAGTTGATTATAAATGATGGAATATAAGCTTATCTTGCTGGCTGTTATGGTTGTATTGTCAGGATTCTTTTCTATGAGTGAGACTGCTTTTGTTTCGCTTTCACATCTAAGAATCAGGCATCTTATAGAAAAGAAAGTCAAACGTGCAAATCTTGTAAGCAATCTCAAAGACAATATGCATAAGCTTATCATTGCAATCTTGATAGGCAATAATATTGTAAATATAGCAGCTTCAGCAATCGCTACAGCTATTGCTCTTGAATTTTCGCAATCATGGGGTCTATCACAATCATGGGGTATATCAATAGCAACAGGTGCCATGACATTGTTAATATTGATTTTTGGAGAAGTAACTCCAAAATCTCTTGCAATTATGCATTCAGAAAAAATATGTCTTAAAATTGCGCAATTCATGAAGTCTTTGATGACACTCCTGATGCCTTTTATTTTCATGCTTGACTTGATATCAAGGAAAATCACAAAACGCGAAGAGCATGAAAACAACAATGGAATCACAGAAGAAGAGGTAAAATCAATAATCAGGATGGGAGAAGAGGTTGGCTCAATAGAGAAAGAAGAAAAAGAGATGATCCAGAACATATTCAAGTTCAATGATATCGCAGCTGTAGAAGTGATGACACCAAGACCTGATGTATTCTGCCTTGATGCTGATAGGAAGATATCTGATGTGCTTGAAATCATTCTTGAAAAGAAATTTTCAAGGATCCCTGTTTATGAGAACAAAATGGAGAACCTTGTCGGATTGGTTCATATCAGGACTATTCTTCAATCAGTGCTTGAAAAAAATCTAGATAAAAAACTCAAGGATATTATGCTTCCTATCCATATGGTTCCTGAGTCAAACAAGATAGATGACGTGCTTGAAGAGTTCCAGAATAAGAAGATACAGCTTGCAGTTGTCATTGATGAGTATGGGGGTGTTGCTGGGATTATCACTGTCGAAGACCTTATTGAGGAGATTGTAGGAGAGATATATGACGAGAAGGACATAAAGAAGCCGATAGTAAGAAAAATAAATAAGATCACAGCCCTTGTGAGGGGTAGTGCAAGGATTGATGAGATAAACAAAAAGCTTAATACAAGATTCAGGGAAAATGAATCTTATGATACTATCTCAGGCATGATAATGGACAAGCTTGAGAGAATCCCTAAAGTTGGAGACAGTGTAACTTTCAGAGGTTATGAGATAACTGTAGAGAAAGCGACTAAGAAGAGAGTTATTGAAGTTAAGATAAAGAAAAAATGATTCTTGCAGCAATATTTGACATGGATGGCACTCTTGCAGACAGTGTGCCAATGCATTTTGCTATCTGGGAAAAGGTTCTTGCAGGATATGGCGTGCAAATAGAATATAAGGACTGGAAGCCATTTATCGGAAAGTTAGGGGATCTATTTATCAAACATTTAGAAGATGAAATGGGACTTGATCTTGATCCTGAGAAATTGATTGATGAAAAGAGGGCAATCATAAAAAAAGTATATAACCAGAAGATTGATATCTTCCCAGGCGTAAAAGAACTATTGCAGGCTTTGCAGGATAGCGGCTGCAGTCTTGCCATAGCATCAAGCGAATGGCACAATCATATTATCAAATTCTTAAGCTTGAACAACATTGAAAAATATTTTCCAATAATTCTTGGGCGGGAAGACATAAAGAATCATAAGCCTGACCCTGATGTTTATCTCAGAACTGCTAAAAAGCTGGGAGTCAATCCCATAGATTGCGTTGTATTTGAAGATTCCATTGTAGGAGTTGAAGCTGCAAAGAGAGCAGGCATGAAATGCATTGCAATAAAAACTACATTCTCAGGCAAAGAACTTGCACAGGCAGATCTTATTGTAAAAAATCTTGAAGAAAAAGAAAAAATAATGAAATTTATAAGAAAAAATTAATTAATCTTCCAGAAGGTCATTGAAAGAGATATTCTCCTTCTTTTCTTCTTCTTTATCTTCATCCAGCTTGACACTCTGGTCATAGGTATTAGTTTCCTGGGGTCTCTCTTGTTGTTTTCTTCTCTGGATTGCCTGATCCATCTCTGAGAAAATCTGCTCTACTGTCCTGGTATCATTTGTTATATTATAATCTTCCTGGAGGTCATTCAGCAACTCTTCTGCATTAGTTACTATATTATTATCTCCTTCAGGTTCTGGTTTTTCTTGTTGTATTTGTTCTTCAGGTTTTTCAAGAGTAGCTTCTGGTTGCACTTCTGTTTCTTCATTTACTTGTTGCTGAGTCTCTTCTTGTGTTTCAGCTTCTCCTTCAACAGTTTCTTCTTTTTCAACTTCTCCTTCAACAGGGGTTTCTTCTTCCCTTGTCACTTCTGCTTCTTCATTCACTTCTTCAACAGTTTCTTCTTTTTCAGCTTCTTCTTCAACAGGGGTTTCTTCTTCCCTTGTCACTTCTGCTTCTTCATTTACTTCTTCAACAGTTTCTTGTTTTTCAGCTTCTTCTTCAATAGGGTTTTCTTCTTCCCTTGTCTCTTCTGTTTCTTCATTCACTTCTTCAACAGTTTCTTGTTTTTCAGCTTCTTCTTCAATAGGGTTTTCTTCTTCCCTTGTCTCTTCTGCTTCTTCATTC